>JAHDGD010000057.1:3291-12776 GCA_020627825.1 Saprospiraceae bacterium | reverse complement strand
GCTGCGGGTGTAAATCCATTTTTGTAAAGTATAACCGTAGAAGTGTCATTTGATTCTATTCCTAAAAAAGTATTACTCATTCCTATAACGTTTATTAATTGATGTTGTCTTGAAGATTGAACTAAGGAATTACTTGCATAAAAAATAAATCCAGAACTATCGACTCTTTCAAAACCTATTCTAGGATTTGCGCTTCCATATGAGGGAGAAATTTCATACAGAAATGATTTTTCTAGATTAAGATGAATATCTAGTTGTAGAAAAGCACATTCTGTTGTAGAATTATTAAGTATATAAATAGAATCCTTTTCAACATATAAGTCAATGTCGCCGCCCAAGTCTTTAGTAGACCAGTCGGAAAACTCCAAACTGATATTTTTGGTGACATCTAAGTTTTGATTCAATGTACTTAAACAGAGTTTATTAGTAAATGTACTTAAGAGTATGAACAAACTGTCATGTACAGTGTATATTTTCCTGAACCTAAAATCAGGATTAATATGTTGATAGGTGTACACTGATTCGACCATGAGCATAGAATCTGAAACGATCAAAGCATTTTTATCGGAATTGCCTGCGGTAATAATTTGTCCATTTTTAGCAAAAGCAGAATTTAATGAAATCAAGTCATCTCCAATATCTATTGTCTTGCTTTGAATGATTTCGCCATCTTGATTGACTTCAAAAAATCCAACTGATCTGTATTGGTCATCTGAACTTTTAAGAGTGTTCGTTATGAGAAATGAAGTATCAGTCAAGACCGATATGTTTTTAATATTGGAACTTCCTCCCGAAGTATAATTTGCTAAATTTTTATAGGTTACAACTTGAAATGCGGAATCTATTTTTAAAAGGAATGTTGTGTGATTATCAATGCCAGAGACTAAATATCCCTTATCATTAGTTCTTTCAATATCAAAAGGGCTCAAAAATGAGAAGGTTTCATAAAAATAGAATTCATCGATTTGAGCAAAAGAACTTTGTGAGCTTATAGTAAGGAATAAATAAATAAACAGTAAGTATTTCAAAGTAAATATTTTAGTATTCAAGGCTTTAAAATAAGAAAAAAATAGTCCGCTTGAACACGTAAAAAGATGCTTAATGTCAAAAATGACATTTCAAATGAAAGAGTGGAATTCAAAAAGAAAGATACTGCAACATTTGAAATAACTTTGGAATTAAAGTTGGCTTGAAATCTAAGTTAAGTCGTATTTATTCTATTGGAACCCTATGGATAATAGGATGTACAACTAAATTCTATTACTTTTGTTCGTTTATATAAACTAACTTACTAAATTTGATTTTGGGCCCCCGAGCCCTCGAAATACATGAAGCAGAATTCAGACTATATAGATATTGACGAAACCGCAAGTTCCCGTAAAGAAGATCACATTACGTTAGCTTTCAAAAGCCAACAAGACAAATTGTTATTGGATCGCAGGTTTCATTATGAGCCTATGTTATCTAGACATATCAAAGATGAAGAAATCTTACATACGAATTGGGCTGGATATGAATTGAAATTGCCTTTATGGGTTAGTTCAATGACTGGAGGTACTGAAAAAGCAAAAAAGATCAATTTTAACTTGGCTCGCGCATGTGGTAAGTATGGTTTTGGTATGGGACTTGGTTCATGTAGATCTTTACTTTTTTCAGATGAATATTTCGATGATTTTAATGTTAAACACTTAATGGAAGATTTTCCGTTGTATGCAAATTTGGGAATTGCTCAAGTTGAAATTCTTGCCCAACAAGGTGATTGGAGTCGAATTGAAACAATGGTGTCTAAGTTACGAGCAGATGGATTAATCATACACGTAAATCCACTTCAAGAGTGGCTTCAGCCAGAAGGTGATCGGTTTACCATGGCACCTATTGATACCATAAGATTAGCATTAGAAAATCTTTCAATGCCCATTATTGTAAAAGAAGTGGGACAAGGAATGGGACCAGCAAGTCTTGATGCCCTTATGAGATTGCCGCTTAAAGCAATAGAGTTTGCTGCTAGTGGGGGGACTAATTTTTCAACGATCGAACTGTTTCGTGCAGATGAGAAAAGGAGAGAATTGCTGGAAAAAGCAACTCATGTAGGGCATACAGCCCAAGAAATGGTTCATATGCTAAATCAACTGGTTCAGCAGAATGGAGCACAATATAAAGTAAAGGACATCATTATATCTGGAGGAGTTCGAGATTTTCTTGATAGTTATTATTTACGATCTATTTCTTCAACGCATGCAATTTCTGGACACGCAAGTGGGTTTTTAAAACATGCATTGATTGATGAACAATCTCTTGATAATTTTATTGAAACAATGAGCGAAGGTTTGTTGATGTCGGAATCATTTTTACGTGTACGTCTATAAAAAGAACAAATGAATAAGCGCATATCGGGCTTTTCGAAGCTAAATAAAGCAGGAAAAATCAAGTGGATCGTAAAAACTTTCTTTAAGGATCCAGAAAATGTGATGAATGAATTAATGAGTTATTGGCACAGTAATGAGGCTGAACAGAAAATATTTGATGGTTTTTCTGAAAATACAATTAGTAATTTTATGTTGCCTTATGGGGTTGCCCCAAATTTCATGATCAATAATAAGGTGTATGCTGTTCCGATGGTGATAGAGGAGAGTTCAGTGGTTGCAGCGGCTAGTAGTGCGGCGAAATATTGGGCAGATAGGGGAGGATTTAGAGCGGAAATTTTGGGAACACGAAAGATTGGTCAATTACATTTCAAGTGGAGTGGGAATGCACTCAAACTAAGATCTCGTCTTGATGATATTAAGGAGTATCTTATGTCGGAGGTAGGAGATATTACAAAAAATATGGATAAGCGAGGTGGGGGCATTCGAGAAATCGAATTGATTGACTTTACTTCAAAACTTGACCAGTATTATCAGCTTAGAGTAAGTTTCGAAACTTGCGATAGTATGGGGGCAAATTTCATTAATAGTGTATTAGAGCAATTTGGTCAATCTTTGCAACAGTTTGTTATTCAAGATGAAACATTTCAAGGAGAAGAAAAAGACTTAGAGATTATCATGGCGATACTTTCAAATTTTACTCCTCAATGTATGGTTCGCGTAACTGCAGAATGTCCGATAAAAGAGTTGGGAAATTTCCCTGGTGGGATGGAAGACGAAACATTTGCTCGTAAATTTTATGAGGCTATTCAGATTGCTCATATTGACTCATATAGAGCAACAACGCACAATAAGGGTATTTTCAATGGAATAGATGCAGTTGTGCTAGCAACTGGAAATGATTTCAGAGCAATAGAAGCATGCGGTCATACCTATGCATCAAAAGATGGGCAATATCGATCACTTAGTCATTGTAAGATTGATGATGGAGTATTTAAATTTTGGATGGATTTACCTCTTGCAGTAGGAACAGTAGGAGGATTGACTAGTTTACATCCTATAGCTAAGCGATCTTTGGAGTTATTAGGTAATCCAGGTGCAGAAGAGCTAATGATGATCATTGCAGCAACTGGACTTGCTCAAAATTTTGCAGCTGTTCGTTCATTAGTTACAACAGGCATTCAACAAGGACATATGAAAATGCACTTGATGAACATAATTAATTCGTTAAATGCTACAAATCAAGAGGAAAAGCAATTGGTTGCTTATTTTGAAAATGAAGCAGTTAGTTTTTCTGCTGTACGTAATCAACTCGATGCTATTCGCACTTCATCGAATGCGAATAATAAGGCAAATTAATACATGAGTCAAAAGGCTGGATCTACAGAAATTCCTGAGAAGAGAGATTATTTTATTCTAGCAATATTAAGTCTAATTTGGGGAAGCTCGTTTATACTTATTAAGTTGGGTTTGGAATATTTTACTCCAATGCAGGTTGGGGCATTAAGAATTTTTATTGCTGCTTTAGCTTTTATTCCTATAACAGTTGTAAAACGGAAACAAATAGATTGGTCATTGTGGCCATTTTTTTTGATAGTAGGATTAACAGGAAGTGGATTGCCTAGTTTCTTTTTTCCATTAGCTCAGGAAGAGTTGTCATCTAGTATTGCAGGAATATTAAATTCATTAACACCCCTATTTACATTGTTGATTGGTGCGTGGATCTTCAGAACTTCCATTAGTTATTCGAAGATTTTTGGTGTAATTATAGGTTTAGTTGGTGCTGTTCTTCTCATCTTATTAGGCGACGATCTTGCGATAAATGAAAAACTGTATTATGGGTTCTATATTGTTCTTGCAACAATATGTTATGGAACCAGTGTCAATGTAGCAAAAGCAAAAATGAATCATGTTGACCCTACCTTATTGATGTCTACAGCATTTTTGTTTGTATTGCCCTTGTCAATTGTAGCCTTAATATGGAGTGGCACACATACAACTGTAATAGAGACACCTGGAGTAGGAACGGGTATCTTTTTTGTAGGTATATTGTCCTTGCTTTCTACATTTTATGCAAGTATATTGTTTTATAAAATGGTACAGAGGACTAATCCAGTATTTGGGTCAAGTGTCACATATTTGATTCCTATAGTTGGTTTGTTTTGGGGTGTATTGGACGGTGAATCATTCGGGATATTTCATGTTTTCGGTATGGCATTGATTATGGTAGGAGTTTATTTTAGTAGGAAGTAAAGTCAATCTTGTATTAGGATTAGGCTATAGTAAAGTTTATATTTGGAGAAAAACGATGGTCCTTTTATCTAAAATTCTAATTTTAATAGTAGCAGCAGAACATTTATTCTTTTTATATTTTGAGATGTTTGCTTGGGAGACCTTGGGTAGAAAAATTTTTGGAGGGGTTTTCCCCAAAGAGTTATTTAAACCAACAAAAGGTCTAGCTGCCAATCAAGGATTATATAATGGATTTCTTGCTGCTGGATTGATTTGGTCTGTACTAATTAAAAATGATGAATGGTCGAGTAATGTGGCTATTTTTTTTCTTTCTTGCGTGATTGTGGCTGGTACATATGCTGGATTTACAGCAAGTAGGAAGATATTACTTTTTCAAGCTTTTCCCGCAATTGTGGCGCTGATATTAGTTTTGATGAGGTGATGTCAATCTGCAATCGAGCAGAGCATTAAGAGTCTAACATCATTTAACATTATTGGCAGCAACATAAATACTTTTCAGTTCGTATTTCTTTTATCTACTTTTGTATTATAAACTGAATTTTTATGTCTAGTCAAATTCCGGGCCTATATATAATGGAGACAGAAACGAAAGGGCGTGGTGTGTTTACTTCAGTCCCTATTTCCAAAGGCGATTTAATAGAATCTGCACCAATTATTGTATTGGATGATAAAGACAGGCAAGCTATACATAAAACACATTTGCACGATTATTATTTTCTATGGGAGCAGGGAGATGATGAAGAGTATGAGGCTGCGATTGCATTAGGTTATGGATCATTGTATAATCATAGTAAAGAACCGAATGCTGAATTTATTCCAGTTTTTAATGAATATGTTATAGAATTCGTTGCGATAAGGGATATTGAGGCAGGAGAAGAAATTCTTATTGAGTACGATGAAGGAGGACATGCATCATTCGAATTGTGGTTCTGAAGAATACCAAAATTCAAATATTAACTCCGATAAAATTAGAATTAATAGTAGTTTAAAGTCAGATTTAAATTAACAGTAAAATCACAATCAAATTCATTCCATATGAAAATTGCCATCATTGGTACAGGAAATTTAGGTAAAGCCATTGCAAAAGGATTATTAAAAAATAATTCAGTTCAAAGTTTGTATCTAACAAAAAGAAATATTGAAGAAATTCAGTCATTTAATACGTATGAAAATGTTACCATAACACAAGACAATGTTGAAGCTGTAAAACAAAGTGATATTATCATTTTTTCAGTCCAACCAACCCATCTTGAGATGATTTTGCATTCAATTAAGGATCAACTTTCTTCACGACATGTATTGATTTCTACAATAACGGGGTTTTCTATTGGGAAATTGGAGCAGTTACTTGGAATTGAAACTTCTATAATAAGAGCCATGCCAAATACTGCAATTTCTGTTCAAAAATCGATGACTTGTTTGTGTGGTAACGCAAATGGACAAATTCAACTTGAAAAAGCTAAAGTCATTTTTGGTGAATTAGGAACATATTTAGAAATTCCTGAGCGTTTGATGCAAGCTGCTACAGTTGTTTGTGCCAGTGGCATAGCTTTTTGGATGAGATTAATACGAGCTTCCTCTCAAGCTGCTATCCAGCTAGGTTTCGATGCAAAAGAGGCACAAGAATTAGCGATGTATACGTGTGAAGGAGCAGCTAATTTATTGATTAGCACAGGAAATCACCCAGAGCAAGAAATAGATAAAGTGACCACTCCAAGGGGATGTACGATAGAAGGATTAAATGAAATGGAACATAGAGGGTTAAGTTCTTCTTTGATAAAAGGTATGATTGCATCTTATGATAAGATTAACAAGATCAAGACAGATCAATTGTAGAAAATCTTTATATCATTGAATTTTGCCTAGTAATTGAATTCTATTAATCTTATTTGAATAAGTTGTGTTATAATTAGTGTTGTATACTTATGTCTTTGATAATGCATATTTAAAACAACTTCATTTTACCTGCATTATACAATAGAAAATTTATTATGACCTAAACTGCCTTTGAAATAAAGACTACGCCAACTTTTGCTCACTCACTAGAGTGGTGACTATTATGCATTCACAAAAGTTGTTATTTCTTAGGTGTTTCAGGTTCTCATCACTAAGTTCTATTACATAATACGGATTTAATCAATAAAGATGTAACATGGAAGATTTCTCATATCATTCTACTTCTCATAATAAACCTTGGATGAAAATGTGTATGCGTTTAGCTGCTGTTTACAATATACTTTGGGGGACCTGGGTTGTTCTATTTCCAATGCTTTTTTTTGAGCTTTTAGGGATGGAAGAACCAGTCCATCCTATGATTTGGCAGGGCATGGGGATGGTTATAGGAGTATATGGAATAGCTTACTGGTGGTCTTCGTATGATCCCATGAGACATTGGCCGATCATTGCAGTAGGAATGCTAGGAAAAATATTTGGTCCTATAGGATTTTTTGTAAATTACGCTACAGGAAACGTACCATTTTCCTTTTTCTACACATTACTTACAAATGATTTTATGTGGTGGGTCCCATTTGGATTGATTCTATATACGGTACATAGGAAGTACAAGTGGCGATTGCGAGACTAATAATTTTGGGGTTAACCCCAAAAAAAATTATAGGATTTATACCATCTAAATTTTAAAATGTCAATAATAAATTCAAATTACAAATAGGAGGGTTCGACAATTAAAATAGAGGAATAACCAAAGCAACTTCGAAATTTTTTATGGAATAAAACTTTTTTTAAGAAGAATTTAGCCGAGAATTTAGAGTTTAAATGGTACTAATCTTCTTTTACACATATAATCGCCACACAATTCCATATTTTTTTATTTCCTCTTCGGTCAAAAGGTTGTTCAACAATGAAATTGTCTTTGTATTCTATTATTTGATGGCCATTTTGTTCTAGTAAAGCTATTAATTTGTTAGTTGGATAAAGTTCTATCCAGTGCTGTTTTTCAATAAAATTTAGGGGAGAAATGATAGCAAGTTTACCATCTTTTTTTAAAACGCGACTCATTTCGTCAATACCTTTTAAAGGGTTTTTCAGCCGATCAAGAGTAAATGATGAATAAACAAAATCTTGGCTTTCGTTATCAAATGGAAGATTTTCTGCAGTTGTTAACCCAAATTTTAAATTGGAAAGTGCTGAACTCTTATGTTGGATGATTCCTAAACCTTCATTTTCAAAAGAAAGATTGAGGCTACGACCTTCAATAAATGATTTTCTAGCTTGATTCAACATTTGAAAACTATAATCAACACCCCATATAGAGGAATGTGGAAATTTAAATGCAATGGATGAAGCCATTCTACCGACACCACAACCTATTTCAAGTATATGGAAATCATTGAATGGATGTATTGCGTTTTCAATAAAGTCAAGAATTTTTTGGAAAGGATAACCGGACCATAATTGATCAGAAAGATGCAGTTTGATTTGGTCTTTTACACTGAGGTCGAAATGTTCGTATATATCATGAGTTATTTCAAATTGTGACTTGGGATAGAAAAAAGGTATATTGTTTTTGTAAAAAATAGGATCATTCATTCAGTTAAAAGTAGATAAATAGCATGAGGGTTAATTCGTGGAGATTTAACATACTATTTTGTTTATAGGAAAATGATTTCTAAATTGAAAGATAAGAAAAAGTGTTTCGAAGAAAGAATTTGACTTCGATGGGATGAATTCATATGTAAAGCATATGAATTCTATTAGATCAATCAATAAAATGGTTTGATAATTGGGGTATTAAGGGGTTATGGTGAGAAGGAATGGTGGGATTTAGTGGAATGAATTAGTTTTAATACTACGTCATTCTTAAAGGGTTTATTCATAAGACTTTCAACCCACTCAACCCCTCTAAAAAACACCCATTTTACCCTCTTAATCCAATGTTCACTAACTTGATATTTCTCATTTTGTTGTGATCTAACTTGTTCGCAAGATTCCATTTTCTCACAGTATCGTTGAAATTCTTCATGACTAGAAAAATAGTATCGCCCATATCTCGCTTTCACCAACCCACCGCTGCGGTCCCGATTAGCATTAATCCATTTCGCAAATACGCTACCGAAAATGCGCATTTGCTCACTGATTATGCGCCATGGTTCCTCCTTAAATTTTTGATTTATCGGTTTAGATTTTTTACGACACATCATATTATATTTCTTCATTATTTGGTCCAATTTTCTTACTCTTATCAAAATTTGATACCCTTCACTTGAAACATACATTTTATGAATATCTACATAACCCCCTAAATAGCGTGCAAATAATGTTCTGAATTTTTCAATCTCTTCATTTGATTCAAAATAACAGCTTCTTGCTGTTGCCATACTTTCAATCATATAATATGCCCCACACTGCATTTCAATAAGCTTTTCCATATGTTTTCCTTGTTGTTTTAAATTTTATTCTCAGCTTCTCTTATTAGTGTAATGAACTTGTGTTTTCGTTCCACTTTTTTTACACTTTTTTAAAATTACTTTCATACTACTTGATTTTTAGGTTGTTATGACCGTCCCGAAAAGGAGCACATATGTAATTTAATCATAATATAAGGAGAAGATGTTTTTAACTGGTATACTATTTTTAATTTTAGAATGTTGGTAATACATTCAAACAACATATAGGAGAGGTAGACTTATAATACCCTTAGCTACTTCGAAATGTTCTACGAAAGAAATCACTGCTTTTAATAAGAATTTATCCGACATTATAGATAGTAGATGGTATGAGCAGAGCTAAGGGGAATAAAATAGATCGAAGTAGATGAATATGGAAATGTCAATATCTAATAAAACTTTTAAAGGGTCAAACCTAACTCTTTAAGAGGTTTCTGATAAAATTCCTATTCCATTATTCAAA
>JAHDGD010000057.1:0-3191 GCA_020627825.1 Saprospiraceae bacterium | reverse complement strand
GTCAAACCTAACTCTTTAAGAGGTTTCTGATAAAATTCCTATTCCATTATTCAAAGATGAATTTATCCGACATTTTAAGGTTTAAATGCTTTTACGTAGTATCACAGTTCACCTTTGTTCCAAGATGTAAGAAATGTACATTATTTATTCGCAGAACTTTTTTAATTTTTTTTACATGGTTAAAATATTGATAAACAATTCTTTATAAGCTCAATTTAATAAAATAATTAAAATATTCTCCGATTTATTTGGAAACAAACAAATTTATATTATACATTTGTAGTGTACTATTATACTAATACACTATAATTTTACTTTATTTATTTTGTTCTTTCTAAAACAATAATGTATTATGCTTACTATTAACAACCTCCACTACGGATACAAGAAAAATTCCAGCCTCTTCGAAGGTCTTGAATTTGTTCTTGATCCTGGCAAGATTACTGGCCTCCTCGGTAAAAATGGGGCAGGTAAGTCTACTTTACTTCGACTTTTAACTGGTGCTTATTTTCCAAAGACTGGAAATATCTCGTTTAATGACATGCCAACTAAAAATAGAGATGTAAACTTACTTTCTTCTATTTACTTCCTTCAGGAAGATGATGTCCTTCCTTCTTACAGAATTTCAAGGTTTCTTGATTTTTACGCACCATTTTATCCTAGCTTCAGTAGAAATGATTTTTTCTCAATGCTAGAAAAATTCGATGTGGATCACACGCAAAAAATAAGTGCGCTTTCTTTTGGTCAAAAAAAGAAATTAAGTGTCGCTTTTGCTTTAGCTACAGGTGTTAGACTACTTATTTTGGATGAACCTACAAATGGTATGGATATTCCTTCCAAATCTATTTTGCGTACTGTCATTTCGGAATCTTTGAGAGAAGACCAATCTATCGTTATTTCTACTCACCAAATAAGAGACCTTGGACAGCTACTTGATAGTATTGTTATTATTGAAAATGGAAAAATTCTTGTCAAAAATGACCTGTATGATCTAGCGCAAAAGTTTACTTGTGGTTACATTCCTGGTCGTTCTATTCCGCAAAATGCTTACTATGCAGAGCCTGCTCCTGGAGGCCATGTGGTCCTAAGCGAGAATAATGGAGAACCTTCTGATATCGATATTGAAGTTTTCTTCAATGCTGTAATTTCTAATCCAACCATCTTAAATTCATAAGTTATGACCTTTCAACTTTCACGTTTTTTTCAACTCACTAAAATTGAAATTTTACAGAATTTTATCAAATCAATATTGATTATTAGTCTTATTTATTTTGGAATAAGTTTACTTGGTATCCTTCCTTATATGTTCAATGGTCATCGAGTTACTGCCGATATTCATTCCTCTTGGCTAACAGTGACCATTATAGGTGGAATTATAGTTGGTTCCGCAAGTTTTGGAGAAATTACAAAAAGACACTCAAGAATCAATTACTTAAATTTACCTGCATCCGCAACCGAAAAAGTTCTTAGTAAAGCTGTTGTAAACATCATTTTGTTTCCTATCGCTATGTTCGTGTTATTCTTGGTTGTGAAAGGACTATTTTCTGGCCTAGCAAATATTACGGCTGGTGGAATAGGTATCGGTGATCAGTTTGAATTATCTACATGGAATATGATGAGTGTTATTCTATTGGTTACGTCCCTATTTTTTTATGGTTCTATACGTTTCAATAATTATGCTTTTCCTCTTACCATTGCATGGGTTATACTCTTTGTTTTAGCTATCGCAGCTATATCTTTTTTAGTCGCTCTTATGATATTTCCCGAACTTCGAGAAGCTGTTGCTGGTAACCCTCAAGCTATAGAGAGTATGAACATGCCAAGTATTGAACATCATTGGGTAATCACCATGTTTAAGTATCTATTTTATATAGCACCTATCATTTTTATTGTGCTAAGTATTATTTGTTTAACTGAAAAAGAAGGATAATGGAGTTTAAGAAATCAATTTCAATATATGAGCAAATAGCAAGCTCTATTCAAGAAAATATCCTAGATGAAGTATGGAAATCTGGCGATAGAATACCCAGTGTTCGCGAAACGGCTGGTAAAATCCAAGTCAATCCGAATACAGTCATGAGAACTTATAGTTTACTTCAAGATGAAGGTATTATTTTTAATAAACGCGGTATCGGATTCTTTGTCTCTGATGACGCTGTTCAAAAAACAATCGAAATGAAAAAACAAAAATTTAATTCTGAAATGCTTCCTGAATTTTTTAAAATGATCGATAAATTACACATCAGTTTTGATGAATTGAAAGAAGCTTATTATAGTTGGAAATCTCAAAATAATTAATCATGGATCGTTTAAAAAAATACATTAAGGTTGAATTAGCTTTTGTCGCATTATGTATCTTGGGAATGGTGATTTTTCAACTTTTCTTAAGACATCAGGTCAATACATATGATGAAAAATTAGAAGTATATATGCAATCTTTAACAACAAAGGAATTCTCTACAGAAGCATTTACAAAATTTTACGGTGGGACAGATTTGAAAGTTGAACTGGTGAAAGGAAGCCCCAAGGTTGTAATTACCACTGCGGAGGAACTAATTGAACTGATTGAGATATCTTATGAAGGTGATTTTATGGAAATTTCTCAAAAGAAAAGCGTAAGAATGGATCGTGATCTTAGAAACGCTAGTAAAATAGTCGTCTATTTTGATGAATTGACTGAAATCAACGCTGGGAAAAATTGCTCTGTTAAAGTACTTGATAATGTAACCAATGATTTGTCTTTGAACACCTATGGTAATGCAAGTCTAGAAACAACAGTTGAAACGAATGAAGTAAAGGCTATTTCTTCTGGAAATTCAACTCTTGTTGTTAATGGAAGTGTTGATAAGATTAATGGAAGAAGCGATGGCAATAGTTCTTTACTTCTAAGTAATTGCAAAAGTTTAAATGCTGATGTAACATCTGATGGAAATTCAAGATTGAATGTATTTGCAACACAAGAGATTGTAGCGCATTCCTCTGGTAATAGTAGTCTTTCTATAAAAGGTGATCCTTTATCAAAAAACACCAGTTCAAGTGGGAATTCTTCTTTGAGAATGAGATAGTTGAGATGTGAAGTGGATAGAAAAAAGAGACTGTCTATTTTTTAGACAGCCTCTTTTTTTTATGGTTATACTATTTAACGTGAATAATGGATAAGGAATAAAATCAGTTGACAGAGATACATCTAT
>JAHDGD010000264.1 GCA_020627825.1 Saprospiraceae bacterium | reverse complement strand
TATTTCTCCACCTTTTTTGTAATTTAGAGCAACACACAGAAAAGTAAATATGAAAAACAAACTGCTTCGACTTTCTTTATATTCCATTGGTATTTTACTAGCTATATTGCTAGGTATGATTTTATTCAGTCCTTATTCTTATGTAAAAGAATACGATAGAAAACAGATCATGGTAACTGTAAACATAGCGGCTAGTCCTGAAACAGTATTTGACTATTTAGGAAATTCAGACAATGCACAGTATTGGTCTTCATTTGTAGATCATATCATTCCGCTGAATCCCGAAGAAAAAAGGGATGGAGAAGTTCATTCATTGAGAAGATGTTTTAAAAATGAAGATGAAACAGGAGAAAGATGGGATGAAGAAATATTGGAGGTGAAAAAAAATACGTATCGAAAACTAAGTTGCTTTAATCTTCAGAATTTTTCCATGTCTGCTGAAAACATCAGAACTGAACAACGATATGAAGATAAAAATGGTCAGACAAAATTGAGCTTTACCTTGTTTTATGAAGACGATAAAGCCAGTATGATAGATGAATTAAAGATGTATTATGCAGCTTATATTGTAAGACCAATTTTCAAACAAAACTTACAGAATATTAAACAAATAATTGAAAGTCAATAAGTATTGATAGATTTATATTTTGATTTCATACTATTAAAAAACCTTACTTAAAGTATACATCATATGAGAATATTCAAAAAGATTAAACCCTTTCTGCTTATAATAATTTGCATTTGTTATGTTCATTATACAAATGCCCAAGATAGTCCGTCAGCGAGTATAATGACAAAAACAACATCTGTTATGGACACTACGAAAGGCATTCTTTTTTCTGAAATTCCATTCATTCCTGACCAATCCGACCAGTCGCTTTCAGCTAGCTCTATTGAAAATAGTACATCAAGTGATGTTACCCGTCTACTGCAAAGCACAATGACAGGAGTACATGTTTTTGCAAATTCCTTTACACCAGGTGCGTCATCAAGAATTTTATTCAGAGGACATCGATCTATATTTAATTCAAATGAACCTCTGATCTTAGTAAATGGGATACCATTTAATAATAGCGAACATTTAAATGGAATAGCAGGAACAGATAGGTCAAATAGATTAATTGATTTAGATCCACACCTTATCGAAAAAATAGATTTTGTAGGCAGTGCAGCTGGAAGAGCAAGATATGGAATTGTCGGTGCCAATGGTGTGCTTTCTATTCAAACAAAATTCGCTAACTCTCAAAAACTATCTGTATCCTTTTCATCAAGTATAAACAGCAATCAAGTGTCACAATTGCCATTGCTTCAAAACACTAGGGCACAAGGAAGATTCATAAGTGGTAATGCAGTTTATCTAGGCCCAGAAACCGCGAATGGATTCAGCTGGGGGCCATTGATAAGTGATCTAAAATATGATGACTCAGTTGATAATCCATTCGATAAAAATGGCAGCATAGGGTATGATAATACCGGAGATCCAGTTAATGCATATGATCCGTATGACTTTTTTGTTACACCACTCTCACAAAACTATTCGCTGAGTCTAGCTAAAGCAGGAACATTTTATAATGCAAGCGTTACAGGAAGTTACATTGACGAAAGAGGAGTGATTCCCACTAATCGATTTACAAGATATAATCTTGGAACACACATTAATTTTAAACCGATCGAAAAATTAACAGTGAACTTTTCAGGAGGTTTATCTAATGCCTCGGCTAATAGAAGTATTAAGGGATCCAATATAATAGGCATTATGCTGGGATTAACTCGTAACAGCCCCACTTTTGACATATCCAATGGACTAGAAGATCCATTGAATAACCCGACATCATATTTACTAGAGGATGGTTCCCAACGTTCATTCAGGGGAGGAATATATAGTAACCCATATTGGACTTTAAATGAAGCGCCAAATGAAGATGTAGTTTCAAGACAATTTTTTTCAATAGGCTCTGATTATCTTATATCTGAAGGATTTCATTTGCTCTTCCAGTATGGCCATGATCGATATACAGATCAACGCTTAGGGGGGAACAATATAGATCCATCCATTTTTTTTATGAGGCGAGGTACTGCTTATGACAATCGAATTAACTATAGATCCCATCATACATCGATTTCAGGGTTGTATAATTTATTGGATACGTATAGCAATTCATTGAGTATTCAAGGAGGCATAGAATACAATACGAGGCTTCTTAATACAAATTTGATTGATGGTATAGGATTAATTGTACCAGATGATATAAGCATCGACAACTTGGAAGAAATTGACACCTTTTATTCCAGACAAGATTTCAAAAGATTAGGAGCTTTTACAACAATTGATTATACATTCAATAATAAACTATTTCTTAGCGGTAACTTAAGACATGATCTTTCGAATCAATTTGGTTCAAGTTCTAGAGGATTTACATCTTATGGTTTGGGAGCTGAATATATGCTCTTTTCAAAAACAGACTCACTTGGTAAGCAGACTGTTTTCGATATATCCTTAATAGGTTCAATTGGTCGATTTGGGAATAATGTAGAATTTGGAAAACCAATAGGCCAATATATCCCTGCTGTAATTAGTGGAGATGGATTTATTTCAGAATTTGAAGAAAACGGTTATGAACCCACTAAAGTCAAAAATGCGCCAAATCTAACTGCAGAAGGCACTCTTGCTTATGATCTTGGATTAAAAATGCACTATAGAGATAGGCTAACATTTTCTATATTGTATTATAATGAACAGTCCAATGGCATTATACTGAACCAACCTATTTCTTCAGCTACTGGACTAACCAGTCAAAACATCAATATTGGGGAAATTTCAAATAAGGGTTTTGACATTACACTGGAATCTAAACCTATAAAAATGAGCAATTTTGAATGGGATCTAGGTCTAAGATTCAATAATAATCGAAATATTGTTGAATCTCTTAATGGAGTAGATTCAATTCTTACGTTGGGTGGCTTTGTTGGCAGTTACAGCGGAATTGAAGAAGGTTTTGGATATGGTGTTATAAGAGGTAATTCGTTTCGGCGTAATTCCACAGGGCAATTGATAATAGATGAAGAAGGTTGGCCCACCGTAAATCCTTTAAGATCAACCCTTGCAGACCCAAATCCCGACTGGATGATGTTTATTCATAATTCCCTGACCTTCGGTAAGTTTATACGATTATCAGGAACTATCGAAATCAAACAAGGTGGTGACATTTGGTGTGGCACGTGTGCCGTATTGGATTACTTTGGAAGAACGCAATTAGCTATTGATGAGATTGATCAAGTAGTCAACTTTGAAGGAGTTGATGAAGATGGAAACGTAAATAATTTGGCTGTGAATCTAGCTTCTACGCAAGAAAGTCAATCTTCTTTTTACAGGGTTCGTTATGGATTTGGAGGATTAACAGAAATGGGAATTTACGATGCAAGTTGGATAAAATTGCGAAATGTCCAGTTGAGTTTTGATGCAAGTTCGTTACTTGGTAATTTAATGGAAGGAAAGGCAATTATTAGTATATGGGGTGATAATTTTTTACTTCGAACCAACTATCCTGGAATTGATCCAGAAAC
>JAHDGD010000263.1 GCA_020627825.1 Saprospiraceae bacterium | reverse complement strand
CTACTACTACTACTACTACTAAAAATTCGACTGAAACAGTAGCCTCCTTTGCACCTTATATGGGGGAATGGAGGGTAGAACAAGCCGCACATTTACTTCGACGTACCCTTTTGGGACCATCTAAAGCTCAAATTGATTTAGCAGTTTCAAATGGACTGACCAATACCATTGAATCTCTTTTTAGCATCCCTCCAGAGCCAGCACCTCCTATCTATTATAACTATGATAATGATCCTAATGCAGGTCTTGGAGAAACTTGGATTCATTCACCAGAAACGGAGGATTTGCTCGGGTCTACCTCTCGAAAGCGTTCATTATGGGCATGGGCTTTCTTGAATATGTGGGAAAACCAAGGCAATATACAGGAAAAAATGTTCCTATTTTGGCATAATCATTTTGTTGTGGCCAAAGTAAATATTTGGAGAAAACGATGGGCTTATGTTAATTTATTACGAACCAATGCTTTAGGGAATTTTAAAACCTTAGTAGAAAAAATCACGATTGACCCTTCCATGTTGAATTACCTCGATGGAAATCAAAATTCAGTGGAAGGTCCTAATGAAAACTATGCAAGAGAATTATTGGAGTTGTTTACCATTGGAAAGGGAGAGGCTGTTGGGCCTGGTGATTATACTAATTATACAGAAGAAGATGTCATCCAAATAGCCAGAGCTTTGACAGGATGGAGAGCTTTTGATATAAAAAATAACAACGACCCTTTAAAAGCCAGTTTTAATCCCAATCGTCATGATACGGGCGATAAACAGCTGTCTTTTCGGTTCAATAGCGTGGTGATTTCAAACGAAATGGAGGAGGAATATAAAACTGTCATTGATATCATTTTTCAACAAGAAGAAACTGCTCGATTCATCTGTAGACAGCTTTATCGTTGGTTTGTACATAATAATATTAACGATCAGGTGGAGTCTACGATTATTGAGCCCATGGCGCAACTAATGATTAATGATAATTTCGAGGTGAGCAATGCTTTACAACGATTATTGTCTAGCGAACATTTTTATGATGAAGCGATTCGTGCTTGTATGGTTTCTAGTCCAATAGATCACTTTTTCAAAATGGTAAATACGTTCGAAATTTCGCCGCCTCAAGATATTTTCAAAAAGTATGCAATAGGAAAAAAGTTTCATGCCAGAATGGCTTTGACAGATATGGTTATTTTTGAACATCCAACTGTTGCAGGATGGAAACCTTATTATCAATCCCCTAATTATGATAAACTTTGGATCAATGCGGCAAGCTTACCACTTCGGGAAAAAGAGACCGAGCGATTTATTGATAGTTTTACCGTTAGTGGCGTTAATATTGGAATTAATGTTATAGATTTTGTAGCATCACTTAATAATCCATCCAATCCGGTCGATTTGATAACGGAAACAGCAGCTGTAATATTTGCACAACCAATAACGGAGGATCAGTTGCTTAGCCTAAAGAATATTCTAATTCCAGGTTTGCCTGATTATGAATGGGCTGTAGAGTATGGCAATTATGTAGCAGGAAATACTGATCTGGAAACATCTATCGAAAATAGATTGAAATCTCTAATTGGAGCAATGCTCAAAATGCCTGAGTTTTATTTAATTTGATCAAATATCATAAGGTTTAGCTATTTATGGAATAACCTATTGAAAACTAATTGAAATTTTTCCTAATGAAAAGAAGGGCATTTATAAAAAAAAGTTCTGTTATAGGTATCCCTTTCATGTTGGATGGCGTAAAAGTGTCTGCTCTAGATAATCTTATGTTTAATTTCTTAAACATGAATGATGATCGAGTTCTGGTCTTAATTCAGATGGATGGAGGCAATGATGGCTTGAATATGGTGATTCCAAAAGATCAGTATTCAAATTTAATGGAGGTACGTGGAAATATCCTGATCCCTGAATCAAGAATTCTCGATATAACCGACACCGTTGGCTTTCATCCTAAGATGGAAGACCTTAAAAATGTATATGATGATAACAAACTATCTGTAATTCAAAATGTGGGTTATCCGAATCAAAATCGTTCTCACTTTAGATCAACGGATATTTGGACAACTGGTTCTCCAGCTAATGAAGTTTGGGACACTGGTTGGCTAGGACGTTATTTTGATTTACTTGCCCCCAGTTTTCCAACAGGATTTCCCAATAATGATTTTCCAGATCCATTGGCAGTTACATTTGGTAATTCTTCCAGTGAAACCTGCGAAGGAGCAGGAGGAAGTTTTAGTTTAGCAGTCGTAAATGCGGAAGACCCTTCGCCTTTGACTACACCTATTAATGCGACTTCTCCAGATACTTGTTTCGGAAATAAGATGGATTATCTTGTCAACGCTATTGTCCAAACAAATGCCTATAATGTCGGGCTCCAAAACGCATATGCCAATGGAAGTAATCTATCTGGCAAGTATGAAGAATCAAGTACTTTAGCACAAAAACTGAAAGGGGTAGCACGACTCATTTCAGGAGGCTTGAGAACAAAAGTTTATGTTGTAAATATTGGTGGCTTTGATACACATAATTTTCAG
Organism: Saprospiraceae bacterium; assembly: GCA_020627825.1. Lineage (GTDB taxonomy): Bacteria > Bacteroidota > Bacteroidia > Chitinophagales > Saprospiraceae > JAHDFB01. The sequence goes on along the minus strand of JAHDGD010000263.1, from coordinate 1,045 downwards.
GTACTTGAGGGAGACAAGACCAGCGGAGTTCACGCTGCTTTGTTAGAGGAGTTATCTTCTGCTATTTGTGCATTTCAAGATGACCTTCAATTATTGGGACTAGACGAACGAGTCGTGGGAATGACCTATTCTGAATTTGGACGACGTATTCGATCTAATTTTGGATTGGGAACAGATCACGGGACAGCAGGCCCAATGATGTTATTTGGTTCTTGCGTAAATGCTGGGGTTATAGGAGATAATCCAGTAATTTCTCCAAATGCTAGTGCAGGAGAAGGCGTTGCGATGCAATTTGATTTTCGATCTATCTATGGTTCAGTTTTGATGGATTGGTTTGGAGTAGAGGAAAATATCGTCAAAAATTTATTGTATGAAGATTTTCAATACATACCAGTTATTAACTCTTGTAATTCTGTTTATACGCATGATTTTTTGGATGCTAGCTTAATTGAAATTCAAGTTTTTCCAAATCCTTTTAATGATTCTATCACGATTCAATTTTCAGTTCCTTCTGGATTTATAAAGATTAGTTTATTTGATGTAATTGGAAATGAATTGAAAGTAATATCCAGCGGCCATTTTGCTAGCGGAACTCATACGATCCAAATGAATGGTAATCAAATACCCGCAGGGACTTACTTTTACCGAATCCAAACGGCTCACGGATCAAAAGTAAGTCGAGTCGTAAAAGTTAGGTAATCATAGTTTGATTTTTCATTTGGACTAGACACTAAAAGACTTTCTGATTCATAATAAAAAAGACTGGCTATCACACATGTTAAGGCGTGCATGCTCCTTCATCGCACGGCATGTAGTCAAACCGTTGTACAAAACTTTTTAGGATACTGTCTTAAAATCCCATGCAAACTTAGGTTCACATGGGATTTCAAGACCTTTTTTTGAAGGCACCTATTCCATAGGATTAAAGTACTTTATTCGGCTTTTGTCCTGTTCTTAGAATCAGAATATCAACTTAACCCTTCACCTCATACTTAACTGGAGAATTGGTATTGTAAAAGAAGAAAGACCAAATATCCGCTTGCTC
>JAHDGD010000262.1 GCA_020627825.1 Saprospiraceae bacterium | reverse complement strand
AATAATTTATCTCAATTCGAATTACCATTTCTTGAGTTTGCGCAAAAGATTTCTGATGATATTCATTCTACTGGATTTCAATCCCTTGTTGATTTAATCAATGATGAAATTGAATTGATTCATCCAGATGTAAATTTTGAAGATTCGACCTGTGATCTCATAAGTTATGAATTCGTCACAAATGATGCTCGGGATTGGTACGTTGCGCAATGTAATCAACTTGACATCGATTACCCCGGGTCAGAAGTGACTGAACCCGAACAAAATAGACGACAAGCCTTATTAGAAAGCACCTATGTCATTGATTATTTAACTTATAAAGTTAATAATGATGTGGTTGAAGATTTTGGAGTAAGTACGCCAGAATTTGATGATTATGTTGCTTATATCGAAAATGTACTTTTGCAATATGAATCGAGTGGCGCAATGCAAGATTTTGATGTTTGGCTGTTTTCATACTTTAGTAACCTTGAGGATGCCTTAGATCCTTTGGTGAAAGAATTTAGTATTCGTATGTATTACGCTTCTTTCTTTTCATTAGAACAAGAAAATATTAGCTGGGTTTCAAATAATGTTGGATCAGTTTTTACTGAGCTAAATCGAATCAGTGATGGCTTTTGGGAAGTCCCCAATGTAGGTTATGGTTTCCCTGTGGACGATGTGTTTAATCATTTTTTAAACTCAGGACCTTATGAAAGAATGTGGAAGAAATTTCACGACAATGTTGAAAATGTTGTTAATGGTTCATATACCGATAGTGAACGAGCAGATTTCCTGAATACCTTGGATGCGAATTCTTTTCTCATATGGGAAAAAATCATAAAGAAGGAATATAAAGGAAAACCTTGGGGAGTGACAGGTGATGAATTGGTTGCAACCCTTAGTGAATTAGCAATACAAGTAGCAAAAGCAAATAGCACTTACGATTTAAAAAATGACGGAAGCGATAATATTTTAATTTGGCATATACCTAAAACATCACACGGAAAGTATATATATAATAGTAGAGTTGAAGTTGATGGTATGCATATTTATCCGAATGTTATAGATCTTGGTAATGATAAAGTATCTATTTCACTTCAGGCCAAATATTGTCCAGTTGGTGAATATGTAAGCAATCCTGCTTCACCAGATGCCGATGATGTTTTTCTGTGTAATGAAGCTGAATATATTTCAGAATTACAAAATTTAGGTTTTTTCACAATTGTTTATCCAGTTGAAGTTTCTCATCCTTTATATGAAGAAGAATGTTGCTTTGGTGATTCAAATAATCCTTGTGAAAACAAATATGGAGGTGTACCGGCTTTTTCAATTGCTGCTAATGTTCATTACAGGGAATTGGAAAGAATAGAAGCTAAAATTGAAATAGTTCTCAATTTGATAGGAACCATGGGAGCAATTAAAGGCCTTTTTTCAGCAGTGACAAAAGGTAGAATGATTTTAATGGGGATTTATGCCGGCGCCAATTTGGATCAGGTGAAATTGGCTTCAGATCGAATGGAGTTAGCAATGACTCCAAGCACTATTTTTGAAGACCAAAAAACTGTCCAACTTTCGGCGATAAACAAACTATCCTTGGCTATTACGTTGATAGAAGCCTTACATGGTGCAGCAGCGGTTACTAACTTGTTGAGCAATGTAACTACCTATAAAGCAAATTTATTAACGATTGATGATATAACTAGAAACAGATTTACCTCGAGTCTAATAGAAGATGCTGATTTGGTAGGAATAACTATTTTATCTACTGGAGATGCCAACAATCCATTAACTGCTACACAACGCTTAGATTTCAGAAGCATAGCAAATAGGTGTTTTAAAGATGTGGTTAATAGAAATCCAGGATCTGGCTACAGTGCAAAATTACTAGAAGACAGAGCAGGTTTTTATAAATTGCCGGTAGAGCTAGTCGACCTACCTGCATATGCAAAATACAGAGGTATAGTTCTAAACGCAAAAGCCAAAGGAGTTACAAGCGCCCAGATTCAACAATTACATACATACTTGACCAACGCTGGGAAGTTTGATGATTTTATTCTGGATTTAAATAATGCAGGGGGAGACTTTTTTGATTTTTTTACGGGTATCAATAGTTTTGATGAGTTGTTTAGAAGGGTTAAGGCGTGGAATGTGTTTATTAAACACGGTGACGAATTAGCAACGGATGTACCTACACTTACTAAATTATCTAATGATTTAAATACTAATCCGAATCTCGAAGCTTATTTAAATGATGTCGCAGGTTTTGATGCTTATAAGGCTTATCGAAGTTCTAAAACTGATGTCTTAGATGCTGTTAAAAATCTACAGTCTCAAGGAAAGTTGTTTGGAAAGTTTGATTTAGTTAACAACCCTGGATGCATAGGCCATTTAGATGCAGATGTAGAAAAGGTTTTACTTGATGATGGTTGGGAAATTATAACTGGTGTTACATCTCCAACTCACACTTCCTTCAAGAGGTTTACCGGAGAATCAAGTCCTACGGGTTTTCAATATTTTTATGGGATGGATTGGAATCCAAATGGTGTATTACATTCTCCCGATCCAAGTACACCAGTGCAATATTGGAAACAAACGTATAATGGTTGGGGAAATAATACAGCAGTTTATAGATCAACATTAGATCCGAATTTTACAAATTATTCAACCCCAGGGTTTCCACCTGTATATATTAATGGAGTAAAGATGAATTAGAAATGATAGAAGATGTTTTCGATATAGATAAAGAGATAATATCCGATGGTAACATTGGTAATATTGGGTTCAATTATAGTTTATATGACTTTGAAGAAGAAATCAGAAAAAGTCAAAGATACTCGGATGGATGTTTTTCAATTCATTCACTTTCAACTATGGTTACTCTAGTATATGAATACAAAAATTCTTTGTTGTTAGAGTTTGATACGTTTTCAGGTGAATTACTTAGGATAATAGCAGTTAGTGGCTATGGAGGAGGATTGTCCAACAAAATATTTGTTGGACAAAATGTGAGAGCTTTATTAGATTATGACAATAGTTTTAAACCTTATTCTACAGGAGGACTAATGAGTCCCAATTACTTAGGTCTTTGTATTTATATCAATGACAAGTTTGATATTGACCTTCACAATGTTGAAACTGCACTATCGTACGAAATAAAGGGAATAGGATTGATAAGACAATATAGTTCTGATGGAAATGATTTATACTTAGATATTTATGGACTGGAACATCCAAAATATGCCTAATTATTATACAATAGCATCAAAAGTATGTAAGATAAAAGAGAGATCATCGGAGGGCATTTTATGAATATAAAAATTATTTGATAAGAAAATATTGAATTAGGAAAAGTTGAATTACCATCTTAAAATGGTGTCTTTTTATGATTTCTTAAATAGAAAGTATTAAAAACATCAACGCTATATAAAAACACATTATGAAAAATATATCACACATCACCTTCACTGTCCTACTATTCTTACTGTCCACACTGACAGTTCTTGGTGCAACTACTCCAAAGGAAAGTACCCCCAAGAAAAATAATAAGCTCACAAGCATCACCCCGATGCCGACTTTAAAAGTCAATGCCAT
>JAHDGD010000056.1 GCA_020627825.1 Saprospiraceae bacterium | reverse complement strand
AAATGTAGGGCAAATTAAAAGCTCTTTTGTATTAAATGAAGTCAAACGATCAACTGTATTTCCTGTAGATTAAGCCCTAAAAGTTAACGAGATCCCCGTTGATTTGTCAATCTTTAAAAAATAGCTACCACATGTAAAATGACTAAAGTGTTTATAAGTATTTGTTAAAAAGGTTTATTGATGCTGTTATACTATTTACACTCCAAAATAGTATTATAAAGTATGCTTAGTGTTTTTTTGTTTTGATAAGGTGCATGCTCATACACTTGCTTTTATGCTCGACAAAATTTCGACATTTTTAAACGCAATTGGACTTAAGGCCAAACTTTCTTTTCTGTTGTCATGAAAATAATTTGAACTATTGTTTAATGGAAAGAAAGTTCTAGTTAAATAGAATAATGGATACACTTATCTACTGTAATAACTTGTAATACTAGCTCTTGCTATAATATGTGCATTTGCACAAAACATCACCATTGCAGGCTGAGTTCCATCAGGCAAATCTAGACGATCTGTAGATAAGGCATAAACCGTAAAATGATAGGCATGAGCTGGGTCACCTGGAGGAGGACATGCACCTCCGTAACCTATTGAATTATAATCATTCATTCCATGTCCACATCCTTCCGGATAATCACTCACTCCACTCTGCAACTCACTGATTTCAGCCGGAATATTAAACACACACCAATGCCACCAACCGCTGACAGTTGGGGCGTCAGGATCATAACAAATCACTACAAAACTTTTTGTCCCTTCAGGTGGATTTTCCCACGCAAGCTGTGGTGAGATGTTTTCTCCACCTGCCCCAAAATCATTGTATACATGACGTTTAGTCATCTGGCTTTTTAAGTCAGAACTTGATAGTTTAAAATCACTCATTAACGTATTGTTTATTGTTGAAGTTCTTCAATTCTTTTATTCATCACTCGAAACCACAAAGGCGGTACTAAAGCCAACAACATAGAACTAGGATATCCATATGGTAATTGTGGCGCTTTGTCTTTATGTTCCAAAATCTGATACTTTTTATTCGATTGAAAATGATGATCTGAATGACGAGTAAGTTCATACAACACAATTCGACCTAACGTATGATTCGAATTCCAAGAATGCCATACTTTAACCGTTTCATAATGACCATTCGCCTTTTTTTCACGTCTCAATCCATAATGTTCCACATAATTTATTGTTTCTAGTAATAAAATACTAATGGCTGCTATTACTAAGTAAATTCCAACAATTATCGGCGAAAATAAAAACAGTAGTAGTCCGATAAAACCGATCTGAACAATCGTAAAGATCATCATCTCATTCTCAATAGAAACAACTCCCTTCCCTTTTCTTTTCAATCTTTTAGCTTCTAAAGCCCACGCATTTTTGTATTGCCCCACAGTTGATCTTATCCAAAAAGCATATAAAGGCTCTTTGAATCGAGCCGACGCTGCATCTTCATCGGTTGCTATAGCTTTATGATGCCCTCTATTATGCTCTATGAAAAAGTGCATATATTGACTTGGCATCAATAAAACCTTCGCCAAAAACTGCTCCCACTTAGAATCTCTATGCCCTAGTTCATGTGCCACATTGATCCCACACGCTCCGAGCAAAATGCCCATTGAAGTAATTAATCCTGCTATTTCTGCACCTTCATATAGTCCAGCCTCTATCCGAAAAAATAACAGAAATAGAAAGGTGAAAATCATAGGCACATTGAGATACAGCAAAAGGTCAAAAAAAACATTTTGTAATCGAGACTCCTTTTCTTCTTCTGAATATCGAGCATCATCTTTCTTTAACAAGGGCTCTAGAATAGGAATACAAACAAATGCAAAAAGTACAGGTGTCCATACGAACATTCCGCCATTAAATAGTCCAAGAAGAAATAATCCTGGAACAATATATGCGCTTAGATATTTCAATGTTTTCATATTCGAAATATACTAAAATAAGATGAATAATGAATAAAGAATTTTATCAGAAACATTTAGTTCCCCTTGATCTTGGATTGTTGCCAGAAAATACTGATCAATTGAAATACTTTCTCATCTGTTATTTTGCATCCACTCAATATCATATCGTACATCTCATGTTCTCTTTTCTTTTCATAGGGTTTATTGACTATTTTGGAAGAAAATTGAAATCCTTTTGTATTTAATACCAACGCTAAGTCATCAACCTCATGAAAATCAAATGCACCAGTCCCTTCATACGAAAGTGATGCCATCACAACTTGCGTCTCCAAGCAATTAAAACATCTCACTACTTTCTCTTCAACCAGTAGCATGTAATCAGCTTTTCGCAAACTAGATTCATACACTACATTGCTAAATTCTTCGATCAAGCGTTCTGCCTTTGACATATCATTTTGCTTAAGTTTTAGCCAGTCATCAGCTGTAATTCCATTGACAACTAAAAAATCTACAAAATCTTTTTCAAGAGCTTTCAACTCTCCATCCTTTAATCTTGGATAATATCTCATCTATTCTTTTTAATACGCAAATCCTCCACCTCCTATTTTAAGGCTTACGCCAAAATGGGTATACTCTCCTTGTTCCACATCTCCTACAAGATTGGCATTTCCATCATACCAGTTTAATAAAGCAATAGGTGCGTTAAAATAAGCTCCTATTCCTACCGCTAATCCGGGAACTTGAGGAATAAAATAAATGACATCAACCTCAGCGCCGTACATAAATGACCCCGATGTGTAACTTGTACTTTCCGAAATAGATCGATCTCCAAATGCAAAAGTGCTATCGTCACTGGCATCTACTTGTAATGTATTCCCAAATCCACCTAAGCGACCGGAAACATTCACATATAACTCTTCAGAACTGAATAAATTATACCCTATTGTTCCATAGCCTAATCCAACATTCATATTGACCATATCATTATCGCTGCCAATCCAAGCTACTGAACCTCCTCCACCTACTGAAAACGAATTGTAAAAGAACTTTCCGTTAAGTCCTATAGATAATCCACTTTCATTTAACTGTAATTCAGGAGCAGTAAATGCATCAGACGTCTCGTCTATAAATCGTTCTCCAATTGTAGAATATGATACATCAAAAAATCCAAAACCACCTAACTGACAAAACGCCAATTGGCTAATACAAAGAAGAATGAACGTTATAATTGATTTCATAATTTATGGGTTATGTTGGTATAATTTCACAAGCGTTCAATAAGTCATCATATATAGGATTCGTCCTTAAAATACGCTCGTCTCCCACTAATATAAGATGTTCTTTCGCTCTAGTCAATGCTACATTTAATTTTCTATCTACTTGTTCATCATCCAGTGATTGCATCTGTTCGAACTGCATTACGGAATTACAACAAAAAGAAATAAGAATAACTTTTTTTGCACTTCCTTGATACCGCTCTACTGTATCAATAGCTACAGCTGTACATGCAGGTAAGTTTAGCTGAATCGATTTATGCATAGCAGCGATTTGCGCTCGAAATGGTGTTATTATTCCTATTTCTTTGGGCTTAAAGCCCAAAGATAAAAAGCGCGGCAATATGGATACTATCTGCTGAATCTCCTCATGATTGGTTTTACTTAGTGCTTCTAACTCAGGAACAGGAGCTTGTATAAATCCCAGTCTCGGTATTACCGAATCAACATCTTCGAATAGTCGTTCTACACTCACCATAGCCTTTAAAGCCCCATAATAAAAACGATTGTTGGGGAATTCCATAATATCTTTATGCATGCGCGCTTGCATATTCAATTGTCCATAAACGTAGTCCTTACCTTCATTCTTAGCTCTATGATACAATCTTTCAAACAATGAATTCCTTCTATTTACTAGACCTATTTCCTGCAATTCTTCTTGTTTCACAACACTTTCTTCTTTACGTTGTGTAACTACCGCAGGTAACTGCTTATGATCGCCTACTAGAACAAATTGTTTAAAGCGAGTTAATAAACCTATAATATTCGGTTCCAAGATTTGTGAAGCTTCATCTACCACTACACGATCAGGTGTAATATAGTCATAAATTAGTTGGCGTGACGCCAAAGACGCAATAGTACCCACTACCATTCTGTGAGATTTTATCTTTTCTTGAAGTTTATTTCTTCTTGAAATCCCTTTAATTTTTGAACGCATCATATTAGGGAGATATCGTTCATCTGCACCATATTTTGAACCAATCCTTATATAATTCGATGTGTAGGGTTGCCCGAGAGAATCTATTGCAGCGCAAAGTTCATCTACAGCACGGTTTGTATACGCCAATACGTAAAGATTATCTGACGTATGATCCATGATGTATTGAATGTACTTACATATCAAAACACTCGTTTTTCCTGTTCCTGGTGGTCCCCACAAGAGAAAATAATCAGGAGCTGTAATCATACGTTTCAAGACGTCTAGTTGATTTTCAGTCAAGTGCGCATATTCCTGTCCATTCAATTTAACTAGCGAAGAGGAATGTACTTCAGGAAAACGCCTCCCCAACAACAGCTCTCTTTTAACTTTGGGCGCCCCAGCCCATAAAAAAAGTTGACGATACATATTCGTAAAAGAAGTATCCATCGTATCGTGTTCTAGTGCCCAATATTGATTCTCGTTAAAGATTTGGAAATTCTTTTGAATACCTCTTAAGCTAATGGTCAACTCTTTAGCCTGAAGATCAATGACATTACACTTGAATATTTGGTTATGAAGTGGGCTTGCGGTTCCCTTGCCCAAAGGGTATAAAACCAATATGTCTCCTTGTCTAAAATTGGAGATTTCATTCGTATATTCGGAGTATTTTAATCGGATGAGAGCTTGTTCTTGATCAGCTTTATTTTCGGCGATTTCCAACATCGTAAGCATGGAAAATTGCTCGCATTTTTCTTCTTTCGAATCCAGCCATAATCCAGCAAGTCCATTACTTTTATCTTGACCATACTCCCCTATTTTAGACAACTTATGTTCCTTTGCGATAAAACGAGTAAACACGTTAAAATACATTTTTTCAATGGTGTCAAGACCTTGCCAAACGCTGGCAAACAACTCAATATCTCGCTTTTGAAAACCTTTCATTTCTGGATAATGATCCGTATGTATCACATCAAAAAAACTAGAGGATTCAGCTAAAGATATTAAGTCATTTTCGATCAACAACAATTGATTACGTAGTTGCAAAGCCTCTTTCTGTTGAGCAACAATTCGAGGAGCTAGTCGGAGTGATTTATCGCGCTCTTTACTGTATAAAATATAATTTTTGGGCTCAGCTTGTCGGAATGTAGACCGTATCAATAGGTCATACATGAGTGTTTGAACAAAGTGTGGACTATTTACTCCATAAGCATTTGCCTTATAGATACTTCCTGACTTCAATTCCACTATTTTAGGATGATGAGGATCTGGCATGAGAAGATCCAGCCTTCCTTGAATGCCATATTGCGGACTTATAAAACTGGGTTCCAAATATACTTTCGCCGGATCGATCCCTTCTTGTTGCAAGCTGTGATTTACGGTGTATTGAATATGATTAAAATGATTGCGTAAGTCCGAAACAAATCCTTTAACTTCATCATCTTTCAATACAGTAAATCCTAATGGATCAATTTCAAAAAGCTCAGGAATAAGATCATCAAATTTTACATGTGGCTCTTGAATCAATCGATCCAAAAAGTAATTTGCTAAGTTTCCGATCAAAAGCGGCTTGGACCGAGCCATAGGTAAGAACTTTCTCAAAATATAAGAAATGAGTGTAAAACCAGTTCCTGAAAAACAATTGGCCACTGCTGTAGCATCAACTAAATAATCCGGTTCAATAATGATGATAGATGGACGATAAATCCCATCTAGCGTAACTTCAACATCTATCAAATTAAGCAAAATAGGAAAAGAATGAATAGCGTCTAAAGCATCTGAGAAACCTATATTACGATCCTGCAATTTATAATCTATCGTTACTTTTTCTGAAACACGGTTTGCCTCATACCCCGTAATCATACCGAGTTCTTTGTGTATTTCCCATGCGTAAAATTTTACTTTGGGAATAAATTGCTGGATCGGTCTTTTTTCGAATTGAATTCCAGAAGAAATAGGAATTGCGTCCTGTATAAAAGAAGGGATTGTGATTGAAAGACATCTTTCAAGAAGATGAGGAATGAGATAACTCAGAATGTGGGTTACAGCTTCAAGATCTTGGGCATCTTCGCTCTGAATGAGTCTCCTATAATAATGTAATTCGTATCGTTCAAAACCCGACAAATCGTATTTCTCTCCTAGATAGCTCAACTTAGCGAATAAAGAAGTAAATGAAAGCTTTTCATCTTCAAGCGCTTTATCGATTATGCTTTCGAATATTCGAACCAACTTAGGTCTTTTTTCTTCAGGAAGTTGACTTGAAGTTAAAACTTTATGAAAGAGATCAATATAATCTAATGCCATGATGTATAGTACTTAATACATATAAAAGTTAAACATATATAAACACTGTATAATGTTCGCATTAAAAATACACAGGAAAGCCTATATAAATTAATATATTTGGTTACTTTTTGTCTTTTTGAATACAACCAAAAATATAAAAAGCAAATATTACAATAATTATCTTAAAACAAGGCACAAGGGGATGTGTCGCAAAACTAAACGTATATGGCATTTAATTTATTAGACATGGTAAAGGATCAAGTTGGAGGTCAACTTGCTTCTAAAGCTGCTGAAATGTTGGGCGAAAGTGAAAGTGGTGTAACAAAAGCACTAGGAGGTGTATTACCAACAGTATTGGGATCTGTAATCGGAAAAGGAACAGAAGAAGGTGGAGCTTCAAAACTATTTGACATGGTAAAAGGGGTTGATCCAGGGATGTTAGGAAATGTGGGTTCTATGTTATCAGGAGCTGCTGATGAAGGAGAAGGTTCTTTAATGAATATGGGAACAGGAATGTTAGGAAATCTTATGGGAGATAAACTAGGAGGCGCTGTCGATATGATCAGTAAACTAGGTGGAATCAAGAGTGGTTCAGCTATGTCTTTATTCAAGATGGCAACACCGTTTCTTATGGGTGGATTAAGCAAAAAGATCGCTGATGATGGTCTTGATGCAAGCGGATTTACAAGTTTATTAAATAGTCAGAAAGATATCGTATCAGGGGCAATGCCATCTGGAATGGGGTCTCTTTTAGGTTTAGGAAGCTTATTGGGAGGTGCTAAAGATCTTGCTGCTGGTGCTATGGGAGCAGTTACAGGGGCTGCTGGTGCTGCTGCAGGAGCTGTAGGAAATTTAGCTGATGGCGCTAAAAATGTTGCTTCAGGAGCTGTAGAAAAAGGTTCAGAAGTCGTAGGAAAAACGGCATCTGTAGCTACAGGAGCAGCTAAAAAAGGTGCTGCTGCTGTTGGAAGTGCCGCTTCAGCTGCAACAGGAGCAATAAAATCATCTGCTGATGCAGTTACACCGAAGAAAGGTGGAATCTGGAGATGGTTGATTTTAGCATTATTAGCTGCTGTTGGGGCTTATTTATTAAGTCAAACGAGCATGTGTAAAGATACAGCTATAGGAGATGCAGTGGGAGATACACTGGAAGATGCTGGTAATATGGCGAAAGATGCAGGAGGAGCTGTTGTTGATGGTGCAAAAGCTGCAGGTGGTGCTGTTGTAGATGGTGCTGAAGCTGTAGGTGGTGCTGTCGTAGATGGTGCTAACATGTTGGGTGATGGTGCTAAAGAAATGTTTAGCAAAGTAAATGAAACTGCAAAGAAAGCGCTAGATGGAATTACATTCGCTGCTGGATCAGTTGGTCAACAAATGAAGGATTTCATTGAAGGTGATGCTTCAGGAGATGCAACATTTAAGTTCAACAACCTGAACTTCAATACAGGATCAGCACAAATCAAAGAAGCGTCTATGACAGAAATTGACAATCTTGCTGCTATTTTGAAAGCATATGAAGGAGTTTCAATCACTGTAGAAGGACATACTGACGCAGATGGAGACGATGCTTCAAACATGACACTTTCTCAAAGTAGAGCAGATGCTGTAAAAGCTCGTTTAATGAACGATGGTATTGCAGGAGACAGAATCATGACAAAAGGATATGGTGAGACTCGACCAGTAGGAAGCAATGAAACGGCTGAAGGAAAAGCAATGAATAGAAGAATTGAAGTGAAGATCAATAAATAATCATTGATTTATTCTATAAAACAAAACACGAGGCTGTCTACTTTTAGGCAGTCTCTTTTTTTTGTCTTTTGGTGAATAATGCTTTTATTATTTTAAGCTTTATCAAAACTAATTTATCTTTGTTACTGTTTATCTAAAACACTAAATAAGACATGATGGCAGAAGTAATTGAAAAAGTAGGGACAAGTCCCATTCTTATATCTGAATCAGCATTGGTTCAATTGAAAAGAATTGTTCAAGAACAAAATATTCCTAGCACACACGGACTTCGTGTTGGAGTTAAAGGAGGAGGCTGTTCAGGTTTTTCTTATATCTTAGGATTCGATACGAAAAAGGAAAACGATCAAGAATTTATGATCGGTGACATGACGGTATACATGGAAAAATCTCATGGTCTTTACTTGATTGGAATGGAAATAGATTGGCTTGAAGGATTAGACAATAGAGGGTTTACTTTTAACAATCCTAATGCGACCGAGTCGTGCGGATGCGGTTCTAGTTTTTCAGCTTAATACAAGCTAAATAAAATAAAAAAGTGTTTATTCTGAAATAGAGTAAACACTTTTTTTATGTCTTCATATATTTTATTTTTTGGGCTCGAGCCCAAAAAACATTATACAAATCGCTTAATCCACTTCATCAATTTCGCTTTTGCATCCGTGTATGGTGGATAGGCGAAGCTTATGGTCATAAAATTACGCTTTACCACAGGTTTTTCATTAGAAAATTCAATCAGTCCGTGAAATCCGAATGCCTTTCCTATTCCACTATGATTCACACCTCCAAAAGGAACAGATGGAATTGCTGCACCCAATATGAATTCATTAATCACCATACCTCCTGAACTTGTATGTTCTGTATAGTATTTCATTGTCTGTTTTGAAGAAGTACACAGATAAAAAGACAATGGTTTATCAAACGAATGAATTATATCCAATGTCTCTTGCTTTTCTTCATATGCAAGTATCGGAAGCAATGGTCCGAAAATTTCTTCTTGCATGATCTGCATATCCATCGTTACATTGGTAAGAATGGTAGGCTCTACATACTGAGAAGCTACATCATAGGTACCGCCATATGCTAGAGTCGCTCCTTTTTCAAGAGCATCTTGAATAAGGTTCCCTTGCCTTTGGGCATGTTTTTTCGTTATAATTCGAGCAAAAGAAGTACTGCTTGAAGGATCATCCCCATACATCTTTTCAATCGATTGTTTTAATTCATTGACCAGTTCAGCTTGCTTACTTTTATGAACAAGTACATAATCAGGTGCAATGCAAGTTTGTCCTGCATTGATTAATTTCCCCCAAGCCAATTTAGAAGCAGTCGACTTTATTGATACTGTTTCATCAACTACACAAGGAGATTTCCCTCCGAGCTCAAGTGATACGGAAGTAAGGTTTTTACTAGCGGCTTGCATCACAATCTTACCCACTGCAGGTGATCCTGTAAAGAAAATATGATCCCACTTTTTATTTAATAAATAAGTCGTTTCTGGAATACCACCGTGAACAACAGTATATTGATCCTCAGGCAAACATGCTTTCACCATTTTTTCCAAAAACTTAGACGTATGCTTCGTCATCTCACTAGGCTTCAATACTACGGTACAGCCAGCAGCAATGGCATACAACATGGGATAAACCGCTAAAAAGAATGGATAATTCCATGGCGAAATAATCAAAGTCGCCCCTTTCGGTTCATAGACGGTTTGTGCAGACAATCCAAGATGCACTAATGGAATGTAATTTCGTTTTGGTGTAAGCCATCCTTTTAATTTCGACTTGATTTCTTTTATGTGGCTTATGGTAGGAATGATCTCAGTTAATTCTGTCTCGGAAGGATGTTTGTTGAAATCAAGCTGTACAGCATTCGTAAGTTGCTTGATCATCTTAGGATCTCTAAGATACACTTCTATGCTTCTGATTAAGTTCAACCTGTACTTAATAGTCGACGACCTAAGGGTATTTTTTTCGCGTTGATGAGATTTGTAAATAGCATCTATATCTGCCTCGGATGCATAATGCAGTATCGAACTTGAATTGTCTACCAGTTCCATTTAGGATTCTTTAAAAACATATGATATAATATTTGCTCCCATCCGAAGCGCTCTTAAACGAACATCTTGCGGATCTTTGTGAACGTCTGGATCTTCCCATCCATCGCCAAGATCGGATTCATAGGTATATAAACAGATTAACCGTCCTTCCCACAATAACCCGAAAGCCTGGGCAGCTTTATCATCGTGTTTGTGAATTTTGGGGACACCCGTTTTAAAATCATACTTTTGATGAAAAATTTCGTGCTCGAAAGGCAATTCGATAAATTCTAAGTCAGGAAAAACTTTCTTCATGGCTACCCGAACATATGGATCCATTCCATAATTATCATCGATGTGTAAAAACCCTCCTCCTATCAAATAATTTCTCAGATTTTCCGCTTCTTGATCACTAAAAATCACATTTCCATGTCCTGTCATATGCAAGAATGGATAACTGAATAATTCAGCTGACCCCACTTCAACCGTTGCATAATCACGTTCGAAATGTGTATTCAATTCCTCATTACAAAAAAGGGCCAAATTCGGTAAAGCAGATGGATTAGCGTACCAATCCCCTCCCCCATTGTATTTCAACAAGGCGAGCTTCATACCATCCTGGGCATTAAGAGAAAGAGAACATATGATGAATAACAGGATGTGAATTCTGTTCATTTTTTCTTTTTTATATACAACGCAAAATAAAGAGAAATGATTTTATAAATCGAATTTATGAAGCATGGAATAAAATGATACCTTTTGGTAGATGGAAAGAAGTTAACTTACGCCCAGACGAAAGTCGATATTTTACCTTATTTTTAACGTGAATAATCTGACTATATATGAGACTTTTATTACTTGGCATCCTTTTTTTCTGTGCCTGTTCAACTAGCAAACAACAAGGGCATACAATAAGTGAAAAAGACATGATGGAGCGAAATGCTACCAATGAAAACCCGCGTCTTCAATATAAAATGATTAGTTCTACATTCGATGACAAAAAGCATGTTTGGGCTTCCGCCCAAAAGCAATTGGAGGACTTCGGAGAGGCCGACTATCTTGCCTTATTCCATCTTATTTATGAACGTTCCATCAATGATATTCAAGATGCAGTTGAAAGATCAGAATTAAGTTATGAAATGCTCACCAAATGGTACTTGTATAGGATCTTAAAATATGAAAAAGATCCATCTACTTCTTTACACTCCATTATATCCATCCACCCTGATGCGGTGAAAATAGCCAAAGAACTCGATAAAAATAAAGCAAATAAGCAACATAGGATTTATGGCATGCCAATTTTACTAAAAGATAATATAGGCGCTGAAGGTATACCAACGACGGCTGGTGCAGTTGCTTTATCCAATAATTTCACACGTGATGCAACTATTGTTCAACATATCAAAGAAAAAGGAGGAATCATACTTGGCAAAGTGAACTTAAGTGAATGGGCCTATTTTTTCTGCAATCAGTGTCCCCTTGGCTATTCTGCTGTAGGGGGACAAACCCTTAATCCATATGGTAGAGGAACTTTCGAAACAGGAGGCTCCTCTTCAGGTAGTGGTGTGGCTGTCGCTGCTAACTATGCCGTAGCTGCAGTAGGTACGGAAACTTCTGGTTCTATTTTATCTCCCAGTTCACAAAATAGTGTAGTGGGTTTAAAACCAACTATAGGCTTACTCAGCCGAAGTGGAATCGTTCCCATAAGTGGCACACTGGATACACCTGGACCCATGACAAAAAATGTTAGCGACAATGCTATTTTATTGGCAGCTATGAGTGGGAAAGATGCAGCAGACGGAGCAACAAAAAACGCTCCTGATCCTGTATCATATAATGTTGACAACTTAAGAGCAAGCATTTCTCTTTTTCGATTTGCCGTGAACTCCTCTTATTTAGAACAGTCGGAAACCTACAAGCAAATGATCGATAACTTAAGAAACGTAGGCGCTCACATTTCTGAATTTACTCCAGATAGTACCCCACTTATTGGTTTTATTGATGTTTTACATTATGACATGAAACATGATTTACCATTCTATTTTCAATCATATGCTCCAAGGTCGGTACAGGTTCGATCTGTTAAAGATGTAATTGAATTTAATAAAGAAAACATGGATATGCGAGCTCCCTATGGTCAATCTTTATTTCAAAAAACGGATTCTTGTATGATTTCCTTGGATTCTATTACAATGATAAAATCAAAGCTGGAACAAGCATGTAGAGATCATTTCGCAACCTTATTTGAAGAAGAACAAGTAGATGCCATACTGTCCATTAATAATTACGATGCTGCATATGCTGCAATGGCGAAATATCCAGCCATCGCTATACCAATGGGAGTAGATGAAAAAGGAGAGCCTAAAGCCTTAACATTAATAGGCTTACCTTATAAAGAGCAAGACTTATTAAATATGGCCAAGGTAATCATGGATTCTTTCCCTATGCGACAAGAAGTAAAGACAATGAAATAAAAATACAGTTTATTGATTCAACACTCTAAAATAAGCTACAGCGCTCAAAGCCGCGGTTTCTGTTCGAAGTCTAAAGTCACCTAGACTTACAGGTTGAAATCCCTTTGAAACGGCTTGTTCAATCTCTTGCTCTCGAAATCCACCCTCAGGACCAATACATATTGTAGTGGATTCCTTTTGGGCGAAAGCCCTAGAAAAAGAAACCGTTTCACCTGTCAGACAAGCGATCATTTTATGATCAGAGGACACTGTTTCTAGCCACTTATCAAAAGATGTTAATTCATTAATAATGGGACAATATGCCTTTAATGACTGTTTCATAGCTGCAATTGCAATACGATGCATCCGATCCAACTTGATGCTTTTTCGCTCACTATGTTTGCATTGAATAAAAGAAATCTCTTGAATGCCCAGTTCAGTCGCTTTTTCAACAAACCATTCGATGCGATCAATGTTTTTAGTAGGGGCAACCGCAATGTGTAATCGAGGAACTATAGGGACTTGTTCTTTGCGATCAATTATTCTTACCTCTATCTTTTTTTTAGTTGAGGATAAGATGTTTCCAGTATAAATCGTTCCATTACCATCAGTAAAGTGAAGCATGTCGCCATTCGATTTACGCAAAGCTTGCTGAATATGGCGTAGCTCTTCATTTTCGAAGATGGCAACGTCGTTTTGAATATTATGACAAAAGAAAAGAACCATTCTGCAAAAATAAGAATTATGAATGCAATGTATTTTATACCTTTGCACGTCAATTCGAGCATATAGCACACGAAAGGACTTATAAATCTACTCTATGGATATTTTAATAAAAATTTTACAACTCATACTTAGTTTATCGATACTTGTCATCTTACATGAATGTGGGCATTTTTTTCCTGCGAAATGGTTTAAGACAAGAGTAGAAAAATTCTATTTATTCTTCAATCCCGGTTTCGAATTATTCAAAAAGAAAATAGGCGAAACAGAATATGGAGTGGGTTGGTTGCCTCTAGGAGGATACGTTAAGATCGCCGGTATGATTGATGAAAGCTTCGATAAAGAGCAGATGAAAGGAGAACCACAGCCGTGGGAATTTCGATCCAAGCCTGCATGGCAGCGATTTATCATTATGGTAGGTGGTGTAACTGTAAACTTGATTCTCGGTGTGTTATTGTATATCATGATCTTCAGTGTTTATGGAGAAAAATATCTACCGAATGAAGAAGTAAAGTATGGCATCTTTGTTGATTCACTAGGTCAAGCAGCAGGTTTTCAAACAGGAGACAAAATTTTAAAAGTTGGAGATCAAGATTTTACTAAATTTAGCAGAGGGACTGTTGTTAAAAATGTAGCTGTTAACGATGTAAGAACAATTACGGTAGATCGAAAGGGAGAATTAGTAACATTCGATATAGCTGAAGAGCATACTCCTATTTTCGGAAGTTATAAGATGAAACAGCATCTATTATTCGGAGCTCGAACGCCATATGTGATAGGTGATGTTGCGGTGGGAAAAAAGCGCTTTTTTGGTTTGCTTAAGAAAACAGAAGATGGCCCAGCTGCAAAGGCTGGAATCCAGAAAGGAGATAAAATATTAGCTTTTAACAATGAAGCAATTGATTTCTATGACCAAGGAATAGAACTATGTAAAAAATATGCAGGGCAAACTATTCCAGTTACAATTGATAGAGAGGGTCAAGTTCTTACGAAAGATGTGACCTTGACTGAAGCTGGGAAACTTGGTGTTTACAACGAAAGTCTTGAACACTTTTTCACGTATCAAACACAAGACTATACTTTCGCAGAAGCAATTCCTAGAGCATGGAATGAGTCGGTTACATTTTTAGGAGATCAATTCAAAGCATTCCGACAGATGTTCCGAGGAAAGATTAAGGTAAAAGACAGTTTGGGCAGTTTTATTTCAATAGGAAATTTATTCCCTAGCACTTGGGATTGGCGAGCATTCTGGAATCTTACAGCGATGTTATCATTGATTCTAGGGATAATGAATTTGCTACCTATTCCAGCATTGGATGGCGGGTATATTGTCTTCCTACTATGGGAAATGATTAGCGGGAGAAAGGTATCAGATAAGACGATGGAAATTGCAAATACGATAGGATTTTTCATTCTTATAGGATTGATGTTATTTGCATTTGGACTAGATGTTTTTCGAGCGATTGGAGGTTAAAGGAATAGCTAAAACATAAGAGAGATGGATTATTTTTCTTTTTTTGGGCTCGAGCCCAAATTTCATCTAGATACAAAAGCGCTCAAGTTGCTGTATTATGAAAAGATGAAAGCGTTACATCCTGACATGCAAATAGGTGCTTCGGTAGAACATCAAAATGAAACCCTTAGATTAAGTGCTATTAATAATGAAGCTTATAAAGTTTTAAAAGATTTTCATAGGAGGTTAAAGTATATACTAGATACTTATTATCCTGGTCAAGAACCACCTTCTCAAAAATTACCGCAGCTTTTCTTAATGGATATGATGGACATGAACGACGAGTTACTGGAACTCAAAATGGATTTTGATGCAGAAAAAGCGGATAAGATGAAAACGGATCTTCAGCATCAATTACATGAAATGGAAGCTGAAATCACATCAAAAATTATGGACAAAAAGGTAGAAGGTTTAGAAAAAGAAGTTTTTGATGAGATAAATGCCTATTTATTGAAAAAGAATTATCTGGTAAGGGCATTAGAAAATCTGAAAGGATGAAAAGAGTTACAGAAAAAATCGACATTCAAGCACCTGTAGAAACTGTTTGGGATTGTGTGTTTTTACCACATAATTTTACGAAGTGGACAGAAGTATTTACAAAAGGTTCCTATTATGAAGGTTCGTGGGAAGAAGGAGCTTCCATTCGTTTTTTAGCGAGAAATAAAGACGGTCAGATTGATGGAATGGTGAGTGAAATAGCTAAAAACGTACAGCACGAATTCCTTTCGATCAGGCATTTGGGATGGGTATTTGATGGAGAAGATGATACGATGAGTGAAGCGGTGACAGCGTGGGCACCAGCTTATGAAAATTATCATTTTGAATCGACAAAAGAAGGTGGCACGATCTTGACTGTGGAAGCAGATTTAAGTTCTGAATATTATGAGCAATTTGCTGTGTTGTGGCCGAAGGCAATAAAGCGGATTAAGGAAATTAGTGAAGGGGGTTAAATTGATTTGTTGCTTAATATTATATAATGAAACAGTCAAAGTTGAGTAACGTTATAATATGGTGCAAGCGACAAAATTTTATATAGAAACTGTACAATTATTCATTTCATATTTCTTCGTATTTATTTAAATCGAGCAAAGAATATAGTGTTTCAACTTTATCGATCTCTTGAAGATATTTATCCAGTTGCATCAGATTGATTTCTGTAGTATCATAAAAGTAATTAAGCTGAACATTTTTAATTTGTTTAAATTTCTTCGTATTGACTCTTTTATCAAGCTCATTTCCAAACCAGTATGTTGATGCACCTTTAAAATTAAAAAAGCCATAATTTCTTCGTCTACCTATTCTATCACTAATATCAACCTCATCAATATCAAAATCTGCATTATATTTTGTACTTATACCTCCCTTATATTTATATGAACCGATATTTTTTTGATTCTCCCAATTTGAAATATTGTAATTATAAAGTGTTCCATACTTAAAAGACTTATGATTAGATTTTATGATCTTTCTTCCAAGTGGTAATAAATTAATCTTTGAAGTTAAATTAATATAGGTATCAGAAATACCTAATTTCGACCTTTCAGTTTGTCCAATTCTTAATCTAAAATCATCGTTTGAATAGTCAATTATAGAACCAAAATAGGAATCTGAATAGTGAAACTGTTCCTCTACTAAATCATCTTTATAATTTTCATTTAGTTGAAAGTATTCAACCAAATGACCTGCAATATCATCCATCATAAAGCTGTAAGAATCAAATAAAAAAATTAAGTCTAATCGGTAAATAATGTCTGGTTCAATATTTTTATGCCAATGTATGAATCTGTTAAACATAACTATTATTCTAAAAATGAATCAATGTTAATAATTAATCCAGAATATTCACTACCTGAAACATGTATTCGAACTCACACTTCCGAGGAATTTCCGATTTTATCATGACCGGACAATAAAAAAAGGACCTACATTTCTGTAAGTCCTTTTTTATGTACCGAAGGTGGGAATCGAACCCACACTTCCGAGGAAACTGGATTTTGAATCCAGCGCGTCTACCAATTCCGCCACTTCGGCAATTATGCGATCGCAAATATAAACGAATATTTCAATATGCCAATCAAATTTCTTATTTCAAAAGTGACTAATAATTTAAATGAAAACAAGCCATAAAATTTAATAAATCGTAGTCCTTCTAATTTCATTTCACCCTAATTGAAATGGACCTAGTCAATAAATTAATACTCAGGTAGAATCCAATATAAAATATAACTAATTTGATTCAGATCACAACAACTTACCCACCAGGAAAAGGGATGTATGTTTCATCTCCTGGCACGGTAGGAAACCGCTTTTCAATCCAGTCTTGTTTCGCTTCCTTTAATCGCTTTTTATCGTATGCCACAAAATTCCACATCAATATAGGGTCTTCTTTCAAGGGTTCTCCACCAAATAATAACAATTGAGTGTCATCCGCCATGCAAATTTCACATTGCTCATTTGTCTTACTTATAAGCATCTGACCTGCTTTAATTGTTCCTTCACTTGTCAATATCTCTCCTTTCACAATAACAAATGCGACTTCTCCTTTTAATTCATTATGTAACCGTATTGTTGATGCTTTTTCAGCATAAACATCTACCATGAACAATGGTGAAAAACCTTGTAATGGAGATCGCTTGCCAAATCCATTTCCTGCAACTAATTTATATCGAACAGAAGCCGATACCCATGTTGGAAGTTCTTCTTTTGAGTGAAACTCAAATTGAGGCTCCATCTCTGCTAAATCTTTCGGCAAAGCTACCCATATTTGGTATCCGTGCATAGTAATTAAAGTTGCATTCCTATCCTCATTAGGCGTTCTTTCTGTATGAGTAACGCCATTTCCTGATGTCATAAATCCTACGTCACCTGGTTGAATAAGCTGAACAGTTCCCATACTATCCCTATGCTCCATATTCCCCTCCAACAAATAAGTCAATGTACTCAGACCAATGTGTGGATGTTGATCGACATCTAAATACTTCCCATTCCCCATTTGAGAAGGCCCCATATGATCAATAAAGGTAAATGGACCTACCTGACGCTTTTTTCGAAAAGGCAATAACCGCCCCACCAAAAAACCGCCCAAATCTGCTTGCCGTTCATCAACAATAAATGTATTATTTGCCATCTTTTCCTTTTTTATTTATTAACGTGAGATCAAGAGTACCGTGAATATAGGAAGATTCCCACTTACTGTGTACAGAAAACAAAAACCACCATACTTCCTTTCGAAATACAGTGGTCCTCATTTCCAATTTTCATTGTTGCTTTTCCTATGCAGCAACTTTCGTTAACATCGCTTTTCCTCCATCCAACATGCTACTTGTATAGCGTTGTGATTGACTCCTTACATACGCTCCATATTGTTGGGTACCTTCCATATCCATATTATCTGCATAAATCAATGTTGCTTCATAAAGCAAAGGCTCCAGCATTTTAAACAATGGTAAATACAAGTCTTTCCATCCATCCAAAAACAA
Source organism: Saprospiraceae bacterium (assembly GCA_020627825.1). Lineage (GTDB taxonomy): Bacteria > Bacteroidota > Bacteroidia > Chitinophagales > Saprospiraceae > JAHDFB01. Next base: position 4,185 of record JAHDGD010000056.1, on the reverse strand, counting down.
GAAATCTATTGGCTCTTTGAAATCTTTCAATGTTTCCATAGCATCTCCTACTCTGACTTCTACATGTTGCTCAAGTCCTGCCTTCTCTATATTTCTTTTAGCTTGTATTGCCTTACTCTCAATCAATTCTGTTGTAATTACTTTACCTCCATTTTCACGTACAGCATCAGCTAGGTAGATCGTAGAAATACCAAAGGATGTTCCGAATTCTACAACCGTTTTACACTGATGCTTTTGTACCAAGTCACGTATTGTCACGCCTTGATTCTCTGATATAGGAAGATAAGCATTTTTAAAATCGGATGGCTGTAATGGACGAAAAATCGATGACACTACACCTCTACCAATTCTCATATAATCCTTTTGCGCATCTTTATGTAATGCGGAAAGAACTTTATCTATTGTACTTTTCATTATTATGTATTTTTTACATACAAAATTAAAACACAACACATAAGATAGGATTATACTTTAGAGCCTATAAACTGTAGGAATAAGAAAATTTATAGAAAAATCCGACATTATTCCATCACCATCACCTTTTCACTCTCTATCTTACTTAATAATTCAAGCGATCCTTGTTCATATAATGTAGGTAAATCATCAAGTGGTGTTGCCTTATCTGCTTTGAAATTTTCATAATCTTGAAACAATACACCTCCTACTCTTCTATCGTTGTACGCCGATCTGAATCGGACACCTCCTTTTCCTGTATGATATACATATGCTAAGTAATCAATCTTGTCTGTCTTTCGGTTCACCCAATATCTAAATACATCATCGTGATCATCTCCTCCTCCCTCTTCTTTAAACCGAATTTCAATCTCGTCATACGTTTTCCCTTTTATCTTAATCTTACGCACATATTCTACCAATACAGATTGATCTTGAAGTTTATAAGGAATGGAAGCAAAATAAACAACTGAATTCAATCCATTTTTTACACCATTTTCTTTTTTCGCATCTAGCTCTTTTACAACTCCATCAACTTGATAACTAAAATCACCATTGGTCATAAAAACTTCAACTTTCTCACCTATTTTATTGGTTTTAGTTGATCGATAAACGTACCGTCCATCACTAAAATGTACAAATGAATAAAATCCTTTTCGGAACGTAAACCCAAACTCTTTATCTTCATATGCATCACCACCATGAAAAGCAATTGCTTTTTTAAGAATTTCTTTCCCTTTTTCTTCTTTAGATTTCAACCAACCTATAGAAGAGGAAAAAAGAGTACCCATCATTGTTAAAACGATCCATGTTGCTTTCATTTTTCTACTATTTTCCGCAAAGGTATGGGATAAAAAGATTTCAAATTCTTATTGTTTTCTTAATTCATAAAAGGTATACCATTTAATGTATAAAATGTCGGCTAAATTCTTCTTAAAACAGGCGATTTCTTCCTTATAAAATTTCGGGGTAGCTAAGGCTATTCCTCAATTTTATAAGCGGGAATCTCCTATTTGCAATTTAAATGAATCATCGACAACTTCTAAATTCTATGGTATGATATGTCCGATAGTTTGACTTATTTTGTACTATCTAATGAACAAATTAAAAGAAGTCATTTCTGTATTTTTTAGGCTAGGATGTATCGCATTCGGAGGTCCAGCTGCTCACGTTGCCATGATGGAGGAAGAAATTATCCAAAAAAGGAAATGGATTACACAACAGCATTTTCTGGATCTTATAGGTATCACTAATCTTATCCCAGGGCCGAATTCTACTGAAATGACTATGCACTGCGGATACGAAAGAGCGGGTTGGAAAGGATTGGTTGCCGCTGGGTTCTTTTTCATTTTTCCAGCTGTTGTTATTACCTGTATTTTCGCTTACATATATAAAGAATATGGCAAAATTCCTGAGATATCACACATGTTATATGGAATCAAGCCTGCTGTTATCGCGATTATTTTAGGTGCAGCCTATAAACTTGGTAAGAAAGCATTAAAAAATTGGCAGCTTGGAATGATAGGAGTACTTGTAATTGCAACGGCTTTAATGGGATGGAATGAAATCCTTATATTGTTATGCGCAGGAATTATTGGTGGTCTTATTTATTATGGGGCTTTCGCCCAAAAGCTATCTTCGTTTGCCTTGTTTCCTCTTGCAGTTTCCATACCAGCTTGGAAAACGTTGCTCAGTTTTTTAAAAGTGGGAGCTATATTATACGGTTCGGGATATGTATTATTTGCTTTCCTTGATGCTGAATTGGTGCAGTCTGGAATATTGACTAAAGCTGAATTGATTGATGCAATAGCGATAGGCCAATTGACTCCAGGGCCAGTACTGTCTACTGCGAGTTTTATTGGTTGGCAAATTGGTGGATGGCAAGGAGCTGCAGCTGCCACAGTTGGTATTTTCTTACCTTCTTTTGTATTTGTTCGATTGATCAATCCAATGGTGCATAAAATCAGAAAATCCAAACTACTTTCAGCTGTCCTAGATGCAGTCAATATTGCAGCAGTAGGTGTGATTATTGCGGTCTGTATTGAAATGGGCTTGGAATGCATCATCGATTGGAAGACGATTTTCATTGCCTTGTCAAGCGCCGCTCTTCTCTTCGGGTTTAAGAAGGTAAATAGCATGCATATAGTACTGTATGGTGGATTGCTCGGATATCTGCTTTCTTTTATTTAGATGGAATCATTTTCTTAAGAAATACAATCTGTCCTAGATGGTAATGACCATGTTCAATAATTCCAGACAGATTGCGATAATAACTACCGTAAATAGGTTTATCGAGATCTTCACTCAATTGTTCAGGCTCAATTTTCTCGATTAGCTCGACAAATTCTTCAGCCTCTTTCCAGATTTCGGCTAGCATTTTTTGCCAATCTTCTTCCGAATGAATCGGAGGATGATCGAATGCGTACTTATCTTTTATGGTTAGTGGTCCACCTTTTAATACGGTTGTAACTCCAGTCACATAATAATGAATATGAAATGTGAGCGTAGCAATGGTATTAAAATTCCCCACTTGATGAAGTGCCATTTTATGATCAACATCACTTAAGGTATCTTTCAGGGACACCCATGTCCAGTTTTTCCCAAAATAAAATTCCTTACATTGTTTCGCTATTAAATGAGGTGTTTGCATTAAGATTTAGGTTTGAATACAATAACATTGGATGCTGGATACTTTTCAAGCAAGTGGGAGGGTCGAATAGGTCGAGGAGAAAAGTTTCCACCACAATTCGGACAGACTCCTTTGAACGTGTCCTTAGCACACTGCACACAATAGGTGCATTCAAATGTACAGATCATAGCTTCTGTACTTTCAGGTGGCAACTTTTTATTGCATTGTTCACAGGTAGGTCGTAATTCCAGCATGTACCAAATATAGAGGTTATAACCTGGTTCCTAAAAAAAACATTGAATAATTAAACTAAGTTATGCATTAAACAATCCATTGCGAGCAGAATTTATGTCAAAATCAATACTTCATTATTGTTGTAAGATTTACCGTAGCGATGCACTTTCCCTCTGCAAACAAGTCAATTGTTAAAACTAAATCCGATGAACAAAAACATTTCATTTTTGCTGGGAATATCACACAGATATTTAAGTGGAAGAAATTACTCTTGCACATCCTTTACTTATCGGGTTTTTGATGCACTTATAAAGCAATAAAAAATGGGAACTGATAAATCAAGATTATGATTTAATAAAATCACACCATCATATTAAAATTAATTTTAATGTGATACGACATTTCAACAAGTCGTAAAAACCTCATTATCAATTTTTTATGAAATATTTTAAAATAAATAGAAAAAAAGTGGAACGAAATGGAGGGTTCATTACACTAATAAAGAAACAACCTATGAACGTATTCGAACTACAATCTGGAGGCTATTATAAAATTGAAAGTTTGGCTTCTTCCAGAAACTGTTATTTTGAAAAAGAAGTTGAAATCGAAAAATGTATATCCTTATTTAAAAGATATTTATCGAGCTATATTGATGTTCATAAAATGTATTTTTCTAGTTCGGGATATCAAGTATTATTGAGGGTAAAAGGAAAGAAATCAATAGTTAAAACTTATGTTACAGCATGCGAAAAGCGTGGTAAAAATATAAGTCAGCGTTTTATTGATGAGCCATGGAGAATTATAAGTGAGCAATTTAGAATATTCCATAGTGTGTATGCAAAATGGGTGAACAAATTAAGAGACAGGAG
>JAHDGD010000261.1 GCA_020627825.1 Saprospiraceae bacterium | reverse complement strand
GAGGGAGAACCAATTTTACACCATTTAATGAAATGCTCGATTTGATTGGTATTACCACATGCTTCTATAAACACCGTACCGTCTTCAAGGTTTTTGACATGACCCACTAAGTCCATTTCTTCTGCTTTACGACAAGTGAAATATCGAAATCCAACTCCTTGGACACGTCCATGTATTATTACTTGAATGGCTTTTTGCATAGGGCGAAAATAAAAAAAGGCAGTTACGAAACGCAACTGCCTTGGTATTCTTTAAAAGAAAGTTCTTACTTAGTTCCTTCTTCTGCTTTCTTTGCACATTTCTTTGCACAACTTTTAGCTGATTTTCCAGCACAAGCTTTTTTAGAAACAGGAGCTTCTTCAGAAACATTGATGACTTCACCTTCCATCATTGCTGATTGAACTTCTGAAGGAGAAACATTTACAAATGTTTTTTGATCTGCATCATAATTTACTTCATCGTAGCTAATTTTTCCACTTTTAGAACATACGTTCTTCTTGTAGAAACCTACAGAACCACTTTTAGCACAAACTCTTTTCATGATGGACTCATCCGCTTCGGCAGCCATTTCAGCAGCTTCCATATATGCAGATGCTACAGCAGTATCAGTAGATGCATCCGCTTTTGCCGCAGCCGCAGCTTTTGCTTTACAACATCCTTTCTTAGCAGACTTTGAACAAGACTGAGCGTTCACACTAAATCCTGCAAAAACAAGAAGTGTAAATACAAACATAAATTTTTTCATAATATGTATATTTTAAATTTTCAAATGAATTCTACATAAAAATAAACAGAATATTGAAGATTTAAGTGCCTTGGACTTGATAAAAATTTGTTAAATCAAAGACAAAAAATGAAGATCAAACACTAAAATCGGCTTTGTAAGTCTGTGAATAAAAATTAAATTACAGTTATGAACGAGCAAAAGAACTTGCAGGAACGATTTTTTCGATTCATTTCTAGCCGAAAAGCCTACGGAAATAATATACTTTATGATGTGATGGATGTGCTGCATGTACGGAAAGGAGCGGCATATAAAAGAATGAACGGAGAAACTGCTTTAACTATAGAAGAAACCGTTAAAATAGCGGATCATTTTGGCGTTTCATTGGACACTGTTTTTAAAGAAAATGAGTACGTCACATTTAAGCATCCGTTCTTGAATACAGAAAGAAAATCTGCCCAAGCATTTTTTGATCAATTTAATTTTTTTCTAAAACCTTTAAAGGAAACATCGACTGTAGAAGACGAGTTAAAAGAACTGGCATACCTCGCTAATGAGTTGCCCATTTTTTATTACTTCTCTCATAAATATATTTTCAACTTTGTATTATCTGTCTGGACACACCTTCATTGGACAGATAATCAATTGTCTATTTCAGATACTTTGGATTATGATCAACAAATTCAATCCATTCGTACCGACGTATTAGATAGTTATTATGGATATCCGGTGACAGAGATATGGAATTCTAATATGCTGAGTAATCTATATCAACAGATCATCTTTTGTATCACCATTCGTGGGTTCAAGGAGGCGAGTTACCTCGAAAAGCTCGTTAAGGATATCGAAAGATTAATAGAACATTTAAGAGAGATTGCAGTGTCTGGGGTGAAATCCATTAAAGGAGTGACCGCTCCGGAAGGGAAGTTAACGATCTATTTAAATGACTTCGGAAATTATTTGAACATCGTTCTATACGAGTCCAAGTATATTAAGTCGAGTTTCATAGGATATGATTATCCACAATTTATTGTCACCCACAATGAGAAGTTTTATGATTTCTCAAAGCAATGGTTCAATAAGATCAAAAAAAGATCGGTATTGATATCCACTGAGGGCTACCAATACCGAGAATTATTTTTTATCAAAATGGAGAATGATTTTAAATCATTCAAAGAGCATGTAGATAAGTTAATGGGTATCTACTATTAATTACAACGCATGTAGCGCTCTGTTTTCACTTTAGCTTTTTCCATAAACCCTTGAAGGTAAGGGAGGATATTGTCGTTGATGATAGACTCGTGTTGGAATACACGGTACTTTTTCTCAAATTTATTTCTTAGTCGAGCACAGTTTTCACCAACTCTTCCATCCACAATAAATGAAATCTGATATTCTATAATGGCTTGATCATCTTCGATTTCAGCAGAAAGTCTTTTGACTTGAATTCTTTCTAGACGATTGTCTTTCAAAAAGAAATTGTGAACGTCAAAAATGCTAATGGTTTGACCATCATTCATGGTAGCTGTACCCGCGTCTCTCATATAGTTGATGACACTATTTCTTTTGGCTTTTTTGAGGTCTTGTCTGATGAAATCAAAAAAGGCTTCATCGTGAAAGTCAAATCCTTCAGATCCTTCAAAATCGTATTGACAATTGTCTAATTCTATGATTTGTGTAAATTCAATGCATTGATCTGCTTGTTGGGCATTGATATGAGCTGTTACAAATAAAAAACAGCATAGGAACATACTACTAGTGAGGTATTTCATGATTCAGGTGGTTGATTATGAATCGAAGGTATATAAATTATTTATATATAAATAATTTATATGTGTGTTCTTCTCTTTTTTGCTTTTCGGTCTACGCCAAATGGAATATTGGGAAATGCGGAGAATAACAAGCTTAAACACCGCAAGTTTTGCGAAGAATATTGATTTTGCGGGATGCGTCAAACGAATACTATTCATCGCATAACGATTGCTCATTTACTGGTTTATATCGATATGACATTTCGAATTTAGTTGGAAATAATAAATCATGAAAAATTTAATCCTTACCGTTTTTTCCTTTTTGATTTTGACAAATCATGTATTCAGTCAAGATATTATACATCAAGATTATGCATTAGATTACTTCCGCGTTATTGGAGCGGAGAACCTACATTTAAGAGCATCGCCAAGCTTAAAAGGAGACATCATCACTTGCTTGTCAAATGGAACCCTAGTCTCTAGTAAAAAAGAGGCAAGGCTAACATTTAATGAAAATGTAATGTGGATAAAAGTGGGTTGGGGAAATGAAAACGGATATGTTGCCCATAAATATCTCGAAAAGGAAAAAGACATCGAACTGATATTGCCAAGTTTGTGGATGGCAAAGAGTGATCATCCTTCCATTAATGTTGAAAAACCTTATTTCGCTCTTTCTCAAGATACAATTCGACATTCTGTTCTACGAGATACTATTATAGAAATGCCAGCCTTAGGTGGGATGTATAGAGTCTTTAAGCCTTCATTAAATTATCCTTTATTTCTAATCGCGGGATTAGATTTAAAGAATGGTCAATTTATTCCTGGTCGGAAAACTTATGATGGCTTTTTACTTCCAGGAGAAGCATTCCAATTTCAAATGAACTTAATTTACGCAGATGGTTTTATAGAAAGGGATTCCAATTCATTCAACCCATTTGCTAAGATTAGAAATTATCATGTACAAATAAGAACGATGAGTGCCCAAGGAGAGATTTTCGAACAAGAATTGTTTAGAATGGATTTAATGGCCTTTAATCCTGATCAATTTGAAGGAGGGGTATCTATTCCTTGGTTGGGTGATTTAGATGGTGATGGTTTAGTCGATCTTATAGCATGTTATTCTACTCATTTTGCATGCTCAGATGTAATCTTGTTTTTATCATCTAGGGCAACAGGAGATGATCTTGTCGGCGCAGCATCAAAATATACAGTGTGTGGTTGTT
>JAHDGD010000055.1 GCA_020627825.1 Saprospiraceae bacterium | reverse complement strand
AAATGGGTAAACAAAATAAGAGACAGGAGTGGAGGGTTAGTAAAAAGCAGATTTGGAAGGTACTATTTCGAAAGTGTTTCCGAATTTTCGGCCTATTATGAAGAAATGGAGCAAGGAAAAGAAATTATCAGTCAGCAAAACATGAGATATCGGGTCAATAAAAGGTGGAAAATGGGGGTTAGATGGTGGTTGTATCGGGGGATAAGGAGTGTGGGAGGGTCGATTATAAAAGCGTTTCCAAGTTACGTAGTATCAAATTTAGTGAAATTCACAAAATCACTCCACCAATCCCCAAAACCCCCACCCAAACCAGCATAATAAACTTATAATTCACTCTATTTTGAAATAATCTTGAACCTATTGTTCAATTCACTTCTCCACTATTTACTGTTTTCATCAGTAACCTTAAAATCAATTTATCTTGATCCAACCATCTTCCTTGATATTATCCAATATTCACGTTATTCAAAAAAAAATATATCCGATAAACTAGATTTTAAGTGGTATATAACATTATGAGTCAGTTAAAGCATCTTGACAAGATCATGAAAAAATGTTTAAATATTTTGAAATAACAACGGGCCAAGGCACATCATGATGGTTTTTAATCCATTTATAAGAAATTCTTGAAGCAGATAAATGATTCTTTTGCAACATAACAGAATCTATTTCAACTTCATAAAAAAAACAATGCAGTATTTGATGACTCAGAATATGTTTCGTACTCCACCTTAATTTTGGCGCATCGTCTATAGGAAATGCCAAAGCATCAGACCATAGATCACTTGATAATTCAAGTTTTGTATAAGCATCTAGATATGGAAAACTATATAATCCATGCCATATGTCATCTCCCTCGCGTTTAATCACAGGAAAAACCTTCCCATTTGGACGTAAGTCCAGAAAATAAAAGTATCTATTTTTCTTCGCTTTAGCTTTTTTCTTTTTAGGAAGCTGTTCTACTCTACCTTCTATAAAAGCAGAACAATGACCATTCAATTTACATGAAGAACAACTAGGTTTTTTCGGTTTACACTGTATGGATCCGAAATCCATGATGGCCTGATTAAAACCAGCGGATTTCCCTTTCGGCAATAATTGATCGACTAACGCTTGAAACAATTTTCTATTTTTCGGGACATTGATAAAAGCTTCTTCGCCATAAAGTCTTGACAAGACCCGGAATACATTACCATCTAAAACCGCTTTGTCTTCATTAAAAGCAAAGCTTGATATTGCGGCGGCAGTATATGGCCCTATCCCTTTCAATTGTATTAACTCAGCATAAGTCTTTGGAAAATTCCCGTTCAATTCATAATGAATATATTTTGCAGTAGCATGCATATTTCGGGCTCTCGAATAGTACCCCAACCCTTCCCATACTTTATATACATCTTCTTGTGAGGCTTCCGCCAAAAGTTTAATAGTAGGAAATTTATGGATAAATCGGTGGTAATATGGCGTGCCTTGCTCTACTCGTGTTTGCTGTAAAATAATTTCAGACACCCAAATAAAATAGGGATTCACCGTGTTTTTCCACGGTAAATCCCTATCAATTTCTTTATGCCATTTAAGTAATAAGTTTGTGATATCACTCATAAAGGCAAATGTATAAAACTATATTTATGAAGCTAGTCTCACTTTGAACATGTCTATATCTCCATACTGAGATTGTATCATAACTTTTAATGCCTTACGAGCAAAAAATATTCTACTTTTTACTGTTCCTAATGGCAAATCCAGTTCATCTGCTATTTCTTGGTACTTGAACCCAGCATAATGTTTTTCAAAAGGTATTCTAAGGTTATCCTCTAAAGAATCAATCATTCGATTTAATTCCTTCATCAAAATATTCTTTTCTGCATCATTCTCAACAATCGAACCACTATTAATGAAATACATGTTATCTGTACTGTCAATAATCGTATTACGCTTTACCTTCTTTCTATAATTATTGATGAAGATATTTTTCATAATCGTAAAAGACCATGCTTTGAAGTTCGTCCCTGGACGAAATTTGTCTTTATTACTTAATGCCCTCAAGGCCGTTTCTTGATATAAGTCAGCAGCATCTTCTGAATTTTTAGTGAGGTTATAAGCAAAAGAATTTAGTAAAGTAGTAAGCTTATTAAACTGAGTATTGAATTCTACTGTAGACATAACAAAAATTTTAATTGTTAATAATAATTGGTGATGTAAATATAAGAAACATAATTCTTATTACTTAAACAAAACATCAAAAAAAGTTAAACAAAAAGATTAAAAACACCCTTAAATTGTGTTAAAATCGTGTTAATAGCTCTTAAAAACCCCATATTTTACAGGCGCTTCATTGCTTTATTTCATTTTAAATTGAATTTTCAAAAAAAAATGAATTTTGTTCAATAATGTCGTTGTTGGAACATTAATCTATTGGTGTTTAAACATCGATTGAGGTAAGATCCAAGTTTTAAAGTAAAAAATTAGGGTTAAAATGTATACTTCTAGAAAAAATAGAAAAGCCGTTTCGTTTACTTTTGAGCTCGACTCACAAAATAGATAGCAACTATAGAAAAGAAAATATTTGGAATCCACATACCAAGCTCTGGACTGATATAATTTCCTTGTGCAAATGTGGATGAAAACTTTTGCATGAAAACAAATAATGCTCCTGTTGTAACTCCTATAGCTAAATTCATCCCCATTCCCCCTCTAGTTTTCCTAGATGCGACTGTTACACCGAGCAGTGTAAGAATGAAAATAGAAAATGGATCCGCTAAGCGTCGTTGAATTTCTGTTACATGTTTTATAGAATCTGCAACACCTCTACTTTTCTCGTATGCAACATATTTCTTCAACTCAGGAGTTGTCATCATTTCCATTTCATTTGTATATCGAATAAAGTCATCTGGTGTAAAGGGAAAGATTGTATCTTTTTTCTCTTTGTAATGCCGTAAAGTTTCACTTGTTTCATCAAATGTACGAATCGTGTAGTTATTCAACCTCCAGTTGTTTGGTGGCCCTAGAAAGTCTAATCTATCTGTTTGCAATAATTGTACAACTTCACCTTCAGCATTAAATTGCTCAATCCTAAAACCTTGCATGGATGTATCTCGAAGTCTAAAATAACGGACATATGCTTTTTCATCTTCTTTCAAGAAGAAATGCACATTATCTACATCGACTTTTCGATTCCCCCTATTGATATACGTATTTTCAAACTTGTTTTTGACATCAGTTGCTTTTGGAATGACATAATTACCTCCTATATATAAAGCAATAGCAATTAAACCAGCTCCTATCATATAGGGTAACAAGAGCCTTTTGTAAGAAACACCAGCATTCAAAATGGAAATAATTTCGTTATTTTTTGCCATACGTGCTGTGAAGAAAATAACCGCTATCAAAACAAATACAGGAGTTAACAGCCCCACAATCCAAGGAATGAAATTCACATAATAATCAAAAATAATTTCATTAATGGGCGCCTTTGACTTCATCAATCTTGTGACTTTCTCACTAAGATCAATAGCAATAGACACAACCGAAATCAATGCAATTGTGAACAGAAAGGTCTGTAAAAACTTCTTTACTATATAGATATCGAGTTTACGCATTAAAGTCTTCTATCAAGTTTCTGCACCATTAACGTTTTCCATTCGCTAAATGTACCTTCTTGTATCTTTTCTCTCGCTGTTTCTACCAACCATAGAAAAAAGGAAAGATTATGTGTTGTTGCAATGGTTTGTCCCACAACTTCTTTTACGCGAAATAAATGACGTAAATATGCTTTCGTGTGTTGTAGACTCATTGGACTGGTACTGTTCGGATCTATAGGGCTAAAGTCATCATTCCATTTTGCATTTTTAATATTTATGATGCCTTCAGAAGTATACAATAATCCATGTCTTGCATTTCGACTTGGTAAAACACAATCAAACATATCAATTCCTAGTGCAATACTTTCCAATATATTTGCGGGTGTACCAACTCCCATTAAATATCGTGGTTTATCTTTAGGAAGTATTGCTGTAATGATGGATGTCATATGATAAAGATCTTCCGCTGGTTCGCCTACAGACAATCCACCTATCGCATTGATTCCTCGTCCATAAGAAGCTATTGTCTCTGCAGATTCTTTTCGTAAATCTGGATATACACTTCCTTGAACTATGGGAGCGAGTGTCTGCCTATGTTCATATAAGTCTTGCGTAGAATCAAAATGATCAATACATCTTTTCAACCATCTATGCGTAAGATGCATGGACTTTTTTGCATACGAATACTCACATGGAAAAGGTGTGCATTCATCAAAAGCCATAATAATATCAGCTCCTATTATTCGTTGAACATCAATAGCATACTCAGGAGTAAAAAACTTTTTTGAGCCATCAATGTGACTAAAAAATTGAACTCCCTCTTCAGTAATCTTTCGTCTGTGCGATAAAGAATATACTTGATATCCTCCACTATCCGTCAATAAAGGTAAATCCCAGTTCATAAACTGATGCAGTCCACCAGCTTTTTTCATAACCTCCATTCCAGGTCTTAAATATAAATGATAGGTATTACCCAATATTATTTGTGCTTTGATAGGGTCTTTCAGGACATCATGATGAACTGCTTTTACTGTCGCTTGCGTTCCTACTGGCATGAAGATAGGTGTTTGAATTACTCCATGGTCCGTAACCAAGGTCCCAGCTCTTGCTGAACTTTTACTATCTGTTGCCTCAAGCGTATACTTCATCTTATTGTTATGTTTTATACTATTTGTACTTTAAAATGGGGCATTTCTATTTAATCCCAATTTAAAATGCAAATATTTTAGAACTGCAAATATAATGCAATCCATACTTCCTTCTTTAGCAAATACTTATTTTCATAAATATCCGATACACATCCTTTATCCCTTCGTACTACTTGCAATAAAGAAATCTATTCTCGATTTAAATCTTCAGCATCGGAATTCAATTTCATATACCAATAATTTTTATATATAAAAAATAATAATATATTTGCTGAAATTAACTTTGCAAGTGAATACCCTATTTACATTTATCCTAACTTTATGCAGTTTCTGTGCCTTTGCCCAAAATGTATCAGAAAATAATGTTCACGAAAAAGATGGTAAAGTCTATTTCGAAATTCTCGTTCAACAGAGTGAAGTGACTGACATCCTTATGTCTACTGACTATTGTGAAGAAGGAACTGCATTAAGTTTTTGCTTTCGTAATTACGTAAATGAAAAACTTGACATTTCTGTAAACAACGGAGCAAAACTTGACTTTATTATTGAAGCATCTTTGTCCAACTTAAAAGATATTCAAATCAATTTAAGTGCTGACTCTGGCGTATCGCAAGTCACTTCATATCAAATAACAAACAACTTATTTGTTGATGAAATTCCTGCTTACAAAAACCAAATGACCTTCACCTTAAATGGAGTAGAACAGGAAATTATTCTAGATGCAATCAACCGTATTGCAACAATTGAATAAAACTATTTAACACGAAGTATGAAAGGTTGAAGTAAAAATTCTCTATCCTTTACTTTAATTTTCTTGGCCGTTTGAATACAGGAACGGTGCTACATGGTTCTCCATACATAATAGATTGCGCATATGGTTGAAGAGCAGCCGTCAAGTACATATATGCTGCAGGCGGGACGGGCACATCACTACACCCTTTTATTACAATTCTTTTGCCTTCATATATCTCATAAGATCTAGAACCAATTAATTCTTTATACCAAGAAATAAGAAATGCATGTTTGTCTCCATAATAAATCGAAAGAGCTACTGGTGTTGCATACGCAGCTATTAACATATAGGCCCACTGAGGAATAATAGCATCAGCAGAACATGTAATACATAAATGTTTTCCCTCTAAATCTTCCCACTTTATTTCCTTGAGTGCTGTTCGAAAATCCTTTTCTTTAAGGATCAATCCTTTGAATAAATACTCTTTTATATCAAACACAACGATTTCTTCTTGAGGAAAATCAAGTTCTAGATTAAGGGTTACTAATCCACTATTTGCTACTCTATTTATTAATTCTGCCATTTCTATTCTTCTTCTGTTTGAATATTAAAGACTGCGGTATATTCTTCAACTGACGCTTGTCTACCTATAGATTCTTCAACTTGCTCTCCTTCAACCTCTTTCAATTTCGGTAATTCTTTAATACTTTTTATGCCAAAATAGTTCATGAATTTAGCACTTGTTCCATATAACAAAGGTCGACCTGGACCATCAGCTCTCCCCACTATCTCTACTAATTCCTTTTCTAGTAATTTTTGAACAGTGTAATCACAATTCACCCCTCTTATTTTTTCCATCTCTGTTTTCGAAACAGGTTGTTTATAAGCAATAATAGAAAGCGTTTCTAGAGCTGCTTTGGATAAACGTTTGTTTGACAACAAGCGAAGCAAGCTTGAAATAACATCATGGTATGCCCCTTTTGAAAGAAACTGATACCCCTCATTGATACCAACAATTTCCATAGAATAGGTATCACTAGCATACTTTTCGATCAAAGCATCGACCTCTTCTTGAATCCTTTCTGTTTTATATTTAATATCCAATACATCCTTTAATGTAGCTTGAATATCAAGAACAGAAATCGGTTCCTCTGATGCAAAAATCAAACTTTCAATATACAATTGCAATGTATCCATGAAACAAAAACCTTTATTTATAAAGAACAGAAAAGCCCATCGCACAGAGCGATGGGCTTCGTTTAATTTGTACGTTGTAACGTATTACTTCTGTGCTTCAAGATACTCCACAGCTTGACCTACAGTTTGTATATTTTCTGCTTGATCGTCAGGAATAGCTACATTGAATTCCTTTTCGAATTCCATTATTAACTCAACTGTGTCAAGTGAATCAGCACCTAGATCGTTTGTAAAACTAGCTTCATTTGTTACTTCATCCTCTCCAACACCCAGTTTATCAACGATAATCTTTTTTACTCTTTCTGCTATATCAGACATGATAATAGTTTTTATTGATTTTGTTAAAAATTTCTGCAAAATAAATCATTAAGCAAGGGAAATCAAAGTTTTATCACCTATTTATTTACTTTCCCCATCTGTCATTACCTTTAATCACGGTTCTTATAAAATCGTTCATTGATTTATGTGTTTTTTAAATTTAGGTTATTTATTATGCTCGAAAGCTATTTAGAATGGGCATTTCTCCAATCAGAAAAAATTTTTATATCTACATAAAAAGTTCATTTATATTTGGTTTTGGGGTTAAACCCCAAAAAAAAATCTATGTGGAAAATAAACATCCCTTCGTCTGTTTAAGATTCGTTTTTCAAACTATAATAAAAAAGTATTTACATTTACATCTTATAAAATCATAAATTCACAGACGTCAAAAATCAAGCTTCATGAAATTAAATGATAAGCAAAACACTAAAATTGTTGCTACTGTAGGACCCGCTTCAAGCGAAAGAGAAACGCTAAAAAAACTCATTCTAGAAGGTGTCGATGTATTCAGACTAAACTTTTCACATGGCAACCATGAACAAAAAGGAGAAATTATTAAAATCATTCTGGAGCTAAACAAAGAATTAAAAGTACATACTGGAATACTAGCCGACCTTCAAGGACCAAAAATTCGTATTGGTGAAATGGAAAATGGTGGTATAGCTATTGAAAAAGGAGATATCCTCACTTTTGTCAATGAAAAGTGTGTTGGTAATAAAGATAAAATTTACATGTCTTATGAAGATTTCCCCACAGATGTAAAAAAAGGTGAGATCATTCTTGTTGATGATGGAACATTACAGTTTGAAGTAGTAAGTACAGATAAGAAATCTACTGTTAAACTTAAAACGTTATACAACGGTACTTTAAAATCAAATAAAGGAGTAAATCTTCCTGACACCAACGTAAGCCTTCCTTGTCTTACCGAAAAAGACCTTACAGACTTAGAGTATATACTTACACAACCTGTGAATTGGATTGCATTATCTTTTGTAAGATCAGCAAATGATGTCAAAGAGTTGAGAAAAATACTTGATGAGCATAAATCTCAAATGAAAATAATTGCTAAGATTGAAAAACCAGAAGCAGTAAAAAACATTGATAAAATCATCAAGACGAGCAATGGAATTATGGTTGCAAGAGGTGATCTAGGAGTAGAAGTTCCAATGGAAAAATTACCAAATATTCAGAAGTCCATCGTAAGAAAGTGCATTCAGAAATCAAAGCCGGTTATAGTTGCAACACAGATGATGGACTCTATGATCAACAATCCCAGCCCCACAAGAGCAGAAATCACAGATGTTGCAAATGCAGTTTTGGATGGAACCGATGCCGTTATGTTAAGTGGTGAAACAGCAACTGGAAAATACCCAGTTGAAGTTGTCAAAGCAATGAATAAAATCATTTTAGAAGCGGAAAAGAACTATGAATGGCATGGTAAGAGACCAAAGCCAGATAAAAAATCTGAAACATTCACCAGTGATGTAATTTGTTTCAATGCTGCTAAAACTGCCAGTGAAATAGGTGCTAAAGCACTTGTAGGAATGACCATATCAGGATATACAGCTTTCAGACTTTCTAGTTATAGACCCAATTGTAAAATCTACATTTTCTCAGAGGAAAGACTGATTCTTTCAACATTAAATTTAGTATGGGGCGTACGTTGTTATTATTATAATAAATTCACCTCAACGGACGAAACAGTAGATGATGTAATCGAAATTTTAAAAATGCGTAATCGCGTTAAAAAAGGGCATTATATTGTAAATACTGGAACAATGCCACTTCAAGATAGAGGGATGACTAATATGGTTAAGGTCACAAAAATCAATTAGGAATACACCTAATTTTAATCAGGTGCACACATAAACTACTCAAAAAAAGGATGTCTTAATTCCATATCAATAAAGCCACCTGTAGAGTCTTCCCCGTCAAAATCTAGGGTGAAGACTCCCGCACCCTCATCTTCTATAACGAGTGTACCAGTACCGATATCTCTGACTGCTCCTCCATCACCATTCTCATCTTGTGCATAATACACTTGACCTCCGAAAGCTGTATCCTCTGAATATTCAAATGTCCCCGTTAAGGGATCATTCTCGTTTATATTTAAAACGAAGATAAACGTGTAATTCACAGAGCAATCTTCCTCAGCCCCCTTGGCAGTCCATGTGACGATCTTATCTCCAAATCCTTCTGTTGTAACCACAGAAGTGCCAACAATGGGTAATAACAAATCTCCATTGAAGCTCATTCCACCTTCAACCTCCATATAATTTGGGCAATCAATGGATTCATCACAACTTCCTGCAATGGAAACTAATGCAATAAAAAAGCAAAAGGATACGATCGTTTTCATCATCATAATATTCTTTACACATAGTCTTATTGACTATAGACAGGCATATAACGCGAAAACTCAATGATATGCTGTGCCAATATAACGCATATTATACATTAGAAAATTTATTATACTATTTAAATTTTTAATATGAAGTACTTTTAAAATTTTTGGGCTCGAGCCCAAAAACCACAAATCGTTTTATCAAAACAAAACAACCGTCTTCAAGTTATGTGTATGGATAGAAGTATTACCGACAATACAAAAGCATTACAGATTTCACTAGATTTTGTTCCGCTTTATAAAGGTTTAGTAATATGAGTTGCATGATAACATTTCTTAGCAAAACAGTCTTTGAAATAAGGTATAAAAAATAAAGTAAGCTGCATTAAATGCATATATTTGCACGAGCAATTAAATACAACATAATGAATTCAAATATAGACGGTACAATCACAAAATCACAGAAAACAGATCTATACGAAGGTCATGATTATTATAATGTTGATCACTTGTTGAGTGAAGATCATTTACTAGCACGAGATGCTGTTAGACAATGGGTAAAACAAGAAGTGTCACCTATTATAGAAGAATATTCTAACAGAGCAGAATGTCCATATCATCTATTCAAAGGGTTGGCTGAGATAGGTGCCTTTGGTCCCTCTTTACCAGAAGAATATGGTGGAGGAGGAATGGATGAGATTGCATATGGAATCATCATGCAAGAACTCGAAAGAGGTGATTCAGGTGTTCGATCAATGGCTTCGGTTCAAGGATCATTGGTTATGTACCCCATCTATAGGTTTGGTTCTGAAGAACAACGTAAAAAGTATTTGCCAAAATTGGGATCAGGAGAATTCATTGGATGTTTTGGACTGACAGAACCTGATCATGGATCGAATCCAGGTGGAATGATCACTCATTTTAAAGATGATGGAGATCATGTGATACTGAATGGAGCAAAAATGTGGATTACAAATTCACCAGTTGCTGATATCGCAGTTGTATGGGCAAAAAATCCGGAAGGAAAAATACAAGGGTTAATCGTAGAAAAAGGAATGGAAGGGTTTACTGCTCCTGAAATACATGGTAAATGGTCATTAAGAGCATCTATTACTGGGGAATTAGTTTTTGAAGATGTACGAGTACCTAAAGAAAATATATTACCAAATGTTGTAGGCCTGAAAGGTCCTTTATCTTGTTTATCAAAAGCGCGATATGGTATTGCATGGGGAGCAATTGGTGCAGCTCTTGATTGTTATGATTCCGCATTGCGATACAGTTTACAAAGGGAACAATTCGGCAAACCAATTGGAGGGTTTCAATTGACACAGAAGAAATTAGCTGAGATGATTACTGAAATCACAAAAGCTCAATTACTTGCTTGGCGGCTAGGGACTCTTGCGAATGATGGCAAAGCCACTCCTGCTCAAATTTCTATGGCGAAGCGAAACAATGTACACATGGCTTTAGAAATTGCAAGAGAAGCAAGACAAATTCATGGTGGAATGGGGATTACCAATGAATATCCTATCATGAGACATATGATGAATTTGGAAACAGTCTTGACATATGAAGGAACACATGATATTCACCTACTGATCACGGGTATGGATGTTACAGGTTTAAACGCCTTTAAATAATCAGAAACTAAATAAATGTTTTTTCCATTATTTACGTTATATGGTTAAGCAATACTTTCTATGATACATAATGACCAGATCTTAAAGACCGAACAGAAGGCACTTGAAATAAATCTGAATCAAAAAATTTACGGCACTTTCGCTGAAATCGGCGCAGGTCAAGAAGTTGCAAGGAATTTCTTTCAGGCAGGTGCTGCGGCTGGAACAATCGCGAAAACGATGTCAGCTTATGATAAAATCTATAGCGATCAGATTTACGGTC
The DNA here is from genome assembly GCA_020627825.1 of Saprospiraceae bacterium. Taxonomy (GTDB): domain Bacteria; phylum Bacteroidota; class Bacteroidia; order Chitinophagales; family Saprospiraceae; genus JAHDFB01. The sequence continues at coordinate 11,444 of JAHDGD010000055.1, read as the reverse complement.
CTGAAAAATCAGGAAGATATGTGTGCGAGAGTAGAGTCTATACAATGCTTGATCATGAGTACGATCTGCTTGATGAAAGGTTATCTACTTGTAGACTGGATACGACATTTTTTGTATTTGCAGATACAGTTGCAGCAATAAATTATCAGAAAACAATTAAAGGAAATGGTTGGCTAGGCATACGGTTTCAATTAAAACCGTGCTCAAAACCAAATGATCTCATTATTCATGTAAAAATGTTGGATAATGACAACAGACTACAACAAGAAGCTATAGGAGTTCTTGGTGTAAATATGCTATATGCATGCTATCATTACCATCATGATCTTGACAAATTTGTACATTCATTGAAAGATGGTCTTGAAGGCAGAATTCATGTAGACATGATGCGTTTGTCAGGTCCAGAATTTTCGCATATTGATGATCGACTAACTTCTCTTTATCTTGTAAAACATGGCTTGACTGATGTTGCAATTTTTGATGCAGAAAAAAAGGCTCAACATGCTTCTGAGTTTTTATATAAAAAATCAGTGATGGTTGTAAGAGGGAATTTCCGTCCTCCAACGATTGTAACCAATGATGTAATCAAAAGTGGATTTCAACAATTTATGGAAGAACCAGAAGTGAATCCAGACAAATCTTATGTACTTACAGAATTGATGTTAGACAGTCTATTCGTAGACGGTGAAATTGATGAACAAGATTTTCTTGATCGTACCGAACTCCTTTGTGGCTTAGGCCATAGAGTAATTGTTTCGAATTGTTCGAACCATCAGATGCTTATAAATTATCTAAATGATTACAAGATCAAGCGACTCGGATTGGTAATTGGTGCAAGAGAGTTACTAGAAATTATTAATGAAAAATTCTACAACAACAGTGACGGAAGATTATTAGTTGCATTCGGAGAATTATTCACGCGTAATATTAAGATATACGTGTACCCAGCGAGTCATGAATCGGAAGATGGATTATTACAAGCTAGCAACTTACCTGTTCCCGCGGGCATTAAATTCTTATATCAACATCTTTTAGATAGTCATCAGATTGTACCGATAGAAGATTACAATAAAGATCTATTACATATTTTCCCTTTCAAGGTGTTGCATATGATACAAAATAACATCAGTGGATGGGAGAGATTGATCCCTGCGAAACTTGTAGAAATTATTAAAGAGAAAAGTTTATTTACTACGGCACCAGAAGTAGAAGAGTTGGTATGAGAATACATGTAATAATACTTACTTTTTTATGTTTGTATGCATGTAAAGACCAATCGAAAGTTGGAGCTCAATATATGGAAAAGCAAGATTCTTTTGTCGAAAAAACTCCTGCTTCCTCTATCAGTCTAGAAGAAGTAATGGGGCATTTTAATCCTGCTCATCATCCATCTTTTAGCATTATCGAAAAAAAGTATGCGGATAGAGAAGGGTTGTATATACATAAAGATTGTTATACTGCTTTTAAAGAAATGTGGGCTGCTGCCCAAAAAGATGGCATTTCATTAGTTATCCGTTCAGCAACACGAAATTTTGATTACCAAAAAGGAATTTGGGAACGCAAATGGACGGGAATAACGAAAGTATCTGGCAAAGATTTAAGTAAAACAATAGGCGACCCAAAAGAACGTGCTCTTAAGATTCTTCAGTATTCATCAATGCCAGGTTCTAGTCGACATCACTGGGGAACAGACTTAGACTTTAATGCTTTTGAAAACAGCTATTTCGAAAAAGGAGAAGGATTAAAAATTTATAATTGGCTTCTTGAAAATGCCCCAAAGTTTGGTTTTTTTAGACCTTACACTGAAAAAGGCACAAAAAGGCCTCATGGATATGAAGAAGAAAAGTGGCATTGGTCTTATGAACCATTGTCTAAAGAATACATGTCTATCGCTAAAGAAAAACTAACAAATGAAATGATAAGTGGATTCAAAGGATCTGACACCGCGCCAGCAATAGATGTAAAGAATAAATACATTTTAGGTGTTTCTCGTTTCCAAGAACAATAAGATTAACACGCATTATGCAATAACCTGAGTTTGGGATTAACTGAACCAAACAGCCTTTAATACATTTAATACAGAACAGTACTTAATAAACGTGAATAAAATATAAAACATGGCACTTACTCCTTCCAATATGCTTGAACTGCATACAAAAGCTCCCTCTTTCAACTTACCTGATGTAGTTACAGAGCAACACGTAACACTAGACCAAGTAAGAGGTGAAAATGGAACATTAGTCATCTTTATGTGCAACCATTGTCCATATGTTATTCATGTTATGGAAGAAATGGTGAAATTATGTAAAGAGGCTCAAGAAAAAGGAGTTGGAGTTGTAGCGATAAGCAGTAATGATGTGATGAATTATCCAGCTGATAGTCCAGGTAAAATGGCAATTTTAGCACAAGAACTCGAATTTAGTTTTCCTTATCTATATGATGAAAATCAAGATGCGGCAAAAGCATATGATGCAGCCTGCACACCTGATTTTTATGTTTTCGATAAAGAAGATGCTTTACTATATCGAGGAAGAATGGATGAATCAAGACCTGGAAATGATATTGCAGTAACGGGAACAGATTTACGCAATGCCATTGATCAAATGATCCTAGGAAATACAATCGAATTACAATATCCTTCAATGGGATGTAACATAAAGTGGAAAAAGTAAAAACTGAATATGTAAATTAATACACCTTTTCAAAGGAATCATTTATCATCCATTTTCCCCATGCCCAGTTGTATGCATGCACTTTCTTGGTAGGATAACCAGCATTATCTACTAGCATATAACCTTTATTTGCCCACTCGAAAATACTTCCATAAAGGTTTTGCACATTGGTAAAACCCTGTTCTTGTAGCTGAACACCAATATGTTCAGAACGAACACCTATAGAACAATATATAACAATGGGTGTATCTTTTGGTAAATCTTCAACTGCTGAAAAATCAACAGCATCATAGCCGATATATTGAGCTCCTTCAATATGTGAAATCTTAAATTCCTCCTTCTCACGAGCATCCAAAATCACAAAATCTTCTGTATGTTCATACAAACTGTCTACACTAATTAATGGCACTTCCTCTTTAACCATTTTTGATAGCAACAAACTAAATTTCTTACTTCGAACTTCAGGTCTGGTTGCTTGCTGAGTAGCTTGACTAAAGCTACAATTATAGCTTAGTATACATACCAATAATAAAACGATATGTTGAACAGATCTTATCATGTGATGGTTATAAAATTTTCAGGTCCACTCCCTATTTCATCGTAAATTACAAGATTGTTTGTACACAATGGAGCTAACTCTGAAGAAATGAATGCTTTTGCTTCCGCTTCGATAGAAGCAGGATACAAGACATGTAAATTGGGGCCTGCGTCAAGCGTAAAATAAATAGGTAATCCTGTTTTTTTGCGAAATGATCTTATTTTTTCTACTGCTGTAATCGAATTTGGCCTCATAAGGATGTAAGAAGATCGACTACTCATCATCAAAGAGTGTAAGGTTAATGCTTCGCTCTCAGCTATATGCCCAAAAGTATCCCAATCTCCCTCTTTCAAGGCTTTGGACAACGTTTGAATACGATCTTTTGCTTGTTGAAAACGAATAGTTGCGTAAGGATTTTCTTCCATCAACTTATGACCTACCGATGAAGAAACCGATTTCTCTTCGTCGGAAATAATCAAGATACTATCTTTAATGGTATGAAAAGATGGATGAATAGCGTCCATAGGTAAAGCATATTCATTGGAATATGCTGGATTAAAATCACTTTCTCCCCACTCAACCCATTGTCCATAAACCGATCTTGCTGCTGAACCACTTCCTAATCGTGAACAATGTGATGCTTTTGCAAGAAATGCCTCATGAGATTCTCCTCCTACGTAATATTGTTCAATAGAACACAAACACAAGGCAAAAGCACTTAACGCTGATGCTGAACTTGCAATTCCAGCACTATGTGGAAATGTATTTTTAGTATGTACTTCGAAAAACATGTCTTTGATTACAGGGATTTCTCTTTCAAGACGCGTCACAACTTTTCTTAACCTTTGGGCGAAAGCCTCATTTCTAGCTTCTTCAAAATATACATCAACTCCACTAGAACCTTTTTTCCACCGCACCTCAGTTTCAGTCAAACTTTTAGACAAGGTAAAACTGATAGAAGGATTTTTTGGCAATTGATCTCCATATTTACCCCAGTACTTTATGATGGCAATATTGGAAGGTGATTTCCAGCCGACTTTACCACTTTCCTTTGTAATCGCTGAATCTTGAGTAGTTGAATGAGAATCTTGAAGCATTCTTTACATGAATTTTTAAGTAAAAATGATGCTATGATAACCATGTGGTCATCTAATAGTTTTCCAAAGGTACAAATTTGATTCTTTGTGAATGTACCATATTATCTTGGTACTTCATATGAAATATCATAATCTTGAAGCACGATATCAAGCAACTCATCTACACCTGGTTTATACCCTTCTTTCAATTTATACCCATACAGCTTGCCGAATTGATTATAATATCCTGCTGTAATACCTCCTCGCAGGTCTTTGATTAAATCATACATGGGGGTGTCCAGCTCCCTTTCGATCATTTTAGTAAGAATATACCCTTGCGTCTTTGTTAAATTCTTCAACTGATCGCTGAATTCTTTCTTTAGTTCTTTTTGTAACTTCTTTATATGCCTTTTTCTTTTTCGCTTGCTATAATTCTCAGTAGCATACTCCATCTCTTTGAAAATTTTTATAGCTTCTACAGCATATGGATAAACTTTCTGAGCATACCGTCTATACCGAATATACATTCGATAATCATCATAATTTTCAAACGTTCTAGGAGCCGTAATACTTACATCTTCCAATCTCTGTAAGATAAAAGTATCTTTATCAGAGATCATAGCGGTATACACTTTACCGTCAAATTCCAACTCCGTTGTCCTGTATGCATCATCTTGTGCATGCGCGGAAAATAGAACTATACAAAGGAAAAACAGTACACTTCCCAGCTTTAATCTATATGTCTCAAATCGTTTCATCTATTTGTCTAACGTAATTTTATTCCTATAAGTTATCTACATGAGTAAAAAAATCAGCGGTACTGTAAAGTTACCGCTGATCAACTGTATTTTATATAATGTTCTTTATTTTTCTTTTCAACTCCCATTTTAAAGACTCCGCAGCAGTCATAATGATGGCAAAATCTGTAGGAAATGGATCAATAAAGTTATCCAAACAAGATACCCATTTATTCTCTAGTGCTCTTTTGTCTCCTGTGAACCTCACCGATCTATCATTGAAATCTGATACCACTTCTATATGCTCCGTTCTGAATCTTCTTCCAGTCTCTAGATCTTTAAGATGTACCTTACCAGAAACAACTGCACTTTTCGTTCTTGTCAACTCTGTCACTCTCGCCCGAATCGTTTTAAAAACTGGTATTTTAATAGGAGTACCTGTAGAATCTACCACTATTTTTCCATTCGGATATGTTTTATATTCAAACCCATCCTCTATTTCTTTTGCATTGTCATAAATCTGAACAATTTCTCTTTCAGGACTTACGTCCAAATGGTTTATCACTAACGTCGCTACCATATCCATTGGCTCATTCGTTTCTCCTTCGAGAAAATACTTCGTCCATTTTTCATTCATATCCATTGTATGCAAACTCAACACGCGCTTTTCAAATCCTCTTGGCAATATAGCATGTGATCTATTTTTACTGCGTACAACCACTCGAGTTTGGCCATAATATTCTGCTTCGTCTTGTAACAGGTTAGCATCTTTATAATCCAATACAAATCGATGCACACCATCAAATAAATAATACGCATTTTTAGCAGCTTCCTTATCTCCTTCTCTTCCTCTAGCTAAAAACTGTAAAGCAGCGTTGTACTCGTATTCAGCAGCATTCGCAGCTGCTTCATTGATTAAATTTCCCACTTTCACAAACGTGAAATTCGCTCGATATCCATCTTTACTTCTCAATGGAATAAGTGGATCTACCATTTTCTGACGAAAATCCATCCGATTGTAAATTTCGTGAAGTTCTGCCCAATTCGCAGCAGAATTTTGATCAATTAATCTGGACGCGCGCTCCATATCTCTCTCATGTAACTTTTGAAATGCTCTTTCCAAACCTTGAACATGTTCTGTCTTTTTCTTCTTTTTTCCTTCAAGCTTTCTAACTGCTAACTCAAACGCTCCATCATAATCACCAGATTCTACTAGCTTATTGATTGACGTACAAGATGTGAAGAATAGAAAGGCCGCTAAGTAAAACATCATCTTTTTCATAATTCAAAGTTTTTTTCGTTACATAATTAAGTCACCATCCAATTTTTTTTAATGATTTAAACATATTGCAATTGGTTTATTAGATGACGGTTCATGCAGTTTTGACGTTACCAGAAAAAATTGTTTTAACAAAGTTTTTAGACTTTGATACGAACACCCTATTGTTTGCAGCTAAAAAGCACTTTAAAAAGGAAACTTAAGGCACTTGTTTACAAGCATTGCAAAATGAGATAGCCTGAGTTCGGGATTAACTAATTTCGTATATACTACATGACAGAAATTCAGCCCCCTATTGACATTGATGCGTTAATTTTCCTTTGATATAAATCTTTGGCAGTATATTTGTCCCTTGTTATAGAATAAGCAGAATGTACTGCTTCAAACTAAATAAAATGGCAAACGATTATTCATACGTTTTCAATGCGCATCCTACTTTTATAGAAGAGATGTATACTACATTTCAAAAAGATCCTTCACAAGTAGAAGATGGATGGAGAGCATTTTTTCAAGGATTCGAATTTAATAATGTACCTTTAGAAGCAACCATGTCCAACGGTTCGAGCAATGGAACTGGTACTACCAACTTAGTAAAAGAGCTAGGTGTATTGTCTTTGATAAGAGCATTTCGAAATAGAGGACACTTATTGAGTACTACCAATCCCATTCGCGTACGAAAGGATAGACAACCCAAACTAGATCTTCCAGATTATAATCTTTCGGATGATGACTTGAATACAACTTTTTTTGCAGGTACTGAAATAGGATTAAAAAACGCAACATTAAAGCAGATACTCGATCGTTTACATTTTATTTACGCACAAAAAATAGGTGTTGAGTATTCCCATATTCAAGAATCACGACAACGACTTTGGTTGCGTAAAAAAGTAGAATCAGTTCCCAATGCAGAAGATTATGGACTGGACATGGAAACAAAGAAGAGGATTTTAACAAAACTCAATGAAGCAACTATACTAGAAGAATTTCTGGATAAAAAATTCCGTGGACAGAAACGTTTTTCACTTGAAGGAGGAGACAGTATGATTCCTGCTCTTGATCGCATCATACTTGATGCTGCTGGAAAAGGTGTTGAAGAAGTTGTCATCGGTATGGCGCATAGAGGAAGACTGAATGTATTAGCGAATATCATGCAGAAAACATATAAAAATATCTTTTCTGAATTTGAAGGCGCTTTTATACCCAAAGGTTACATGGGGTCTGGTGATGTAAAATATCACATGGGATATAGTTCGCAACTTGATGTTGATGGTAAAAAGGTACACTTGAAATTAATGCCAAATCCATCTCATCTAGAATCTGTAGACCCTGTAGTTCAAGGATTCACTCGTGCGAAAGCAGATTTAGAATACAGTTCTGATTACGATAAAATTTTACCGGTCTTAATCCATGGAGATGCGGCAGTAGGCGGACAAGGTGTTGTATATGAAACGGCTCAGATGAGTGGTCTAGAAGCCTATCAAACAGGAGGCACCATTCACTTTGTGATCAATAACCAGATAGGATTCACTACTGATTTTTATGATGGAAGAACATCTACCTATTGTACAGCAGCTGCCAATGCTATAGGTGTTCCAGTATTTCACTGTAACGGTGATGATCCTGAAGGGGTTATTCATGCCGTGAAAATGGCTGTAGAATTCCGTCAAGAATTCAATATGGATGTTTTTGTTGACATGGTATGTTATAGAAAGCATGGTCACAATGAGGGAGATGATCCATCTTTTACCCAACCAAAGATGTATTCCATAATTAAAGGACACACAGACCCACGTGAAAAGTATGCAAAAGTATTGTCTAAAAGAGGTGACTTTAAAAAGGAACTCATGGATGAGATGGAAAAGAATTTCGACGATGAGTTACAAGCACGTCTTGCTGAAGTAAAACAAAAACCTCTTCCATATGAGTACCAAAAACTTGAAGAAGATTGGCGATCACTTGATAAAAAAGAATTTGACGCAACTAAAGCAGTGAGTCCTAAAACAGGAATAGCAAAAACTAAGGTTAAAAAGATTATTGATCACTGCGTTAAACTTCCTTCTGATTTCGAAACAGTCAAAAAACTGGAACGTTTGATGAAAGGAAAAAACAAGCTTTTAGCAGAAGGGAAATATGACTGGGCTATGGGCGAATGGCTCGCCTTTGGGTCTATTCTTATTGACAATAAGAATATTCGAATGAGTGGACAAGATGTGGAAAGAGGAACATTCTCTCATCGCCATGCAATTTTCAAAAGTCCAGACGAAGGTTCAGATTATAACCGATTCAACAACATAACAGATAAGCAAGGGCAACTTAGAATTTATAATTCTTTATTGTCCGAATTTGCAGTTATGGGCTTTGAATATGGGTATTCCCTTGCCACGCCTAATGATTTAGTTATTTGGGAAGCACAATTTGGTGATTTCTATAATGGCGCACAAACTATTGTCGATCAATATTTATCTGCTGGAGAAAGTAAATGGGGCCGTATGAGCGGGCTTGTTTTATTATTACCACATGGATTTGCAGGTCAGGGACCAGAACACAGTAGTGCAAGACCAGAACGTTTTTTACAGATGTGTGCACAATTCAATATGGTGGTGACCAACATTACTACACCAGCTAATTATTTCCACGCACTGAGAAGACAGATTTCATGGAATTTCCGTAAGCCACTAATCAATATGGCTCCTAAATCATTGCTGAGACATCCAGATTGCCTTTCTACTATAGAAGATTTTACAGGAAACTCGAAATTCCAAGAAGTAATACCGGACGTTGTAGCAGATGCTAAAAAAGCAAAAAAACTCATTTTCTGTTCAGGGAAAATATATTATGATCTTGCAAAAGAACGAAAAGAGGCGAAACTTGAAAAAGAGATTGCAATTGTAAGAATCGAACAATTGTATCCATTCCCTACGAAACAAGTAGAACAGATTATGGCCTCTTACAAAGGAGCAAAAGATGTTCTTTGGGTACAAGAAGAGCCTGAAAACATGGGATATTGGATTTATGTAATGTCTCATTTGCGAAGAACCCCAATAGAATTAATTTCTAGAACACCTTCAGCTTCACCAGCAACAGGATACAAGAAAGTACACGATAAAGAACAGAATGAAATAGTAAAAGCTGCTATTTCGTAATGATTAACTATTGCATATAATGTCTTTTGGGCTTTAAGCCCAAAAAAAATAAAAGGAGTGCTTTTCTTTCGAGGAGTACTCTTTTTTTTCAACTAAAAACCACCAATTCTCGTTATACCAACATCATAGTTCTAAATAATATAGATATGAGAAAATTTTCTTTTTACCTTTTTCTTTCCTTTTTACTCGTTGCTTGTACACCAAAAACAACTGAAAAGATAGTAGAAGTTGTTGAAGAACCCGTTCAAAAAGAACGTGTAGAATGTGCCACATTTAATGACCTGGGTAGTAGACAAAATGAAGCATTGGAAGCATTTGTATTGTACAAAGATCAGGTAAAAGCAAAGGACTATGAAGCAGCATATCCATTGTGGCAAAAAGCAATGGGACTTGCTCCAAAAGCCGATGGAACGAAATCCTATCACTATGATGATGGCATCAAAATATTCAATTATTTTGCAGATCAAGAAACTGATGAATCAAAAAGAATGATGTGGGCAGATTCCGTAAAAATGTTATATGATCAAAAGGAAAAATGTTACGGAGCGAGTGTGGATATCACAGCTAAAAAAGCGTACGACCTTTTTTATAATTATAAAGATGAAGTAGGTCCTACCTATCTGTATGGATTGATCAAAGAAGTAGTTGATGCAAAAGGAAAAGACATGCCTCCATACCTTGTAAATCCATTTAGCAACTTGATTGTAACGAGTATTATCAAAAAAGAAATAGAGGTTGAAGAGGCGAAGAAATATGCTAATCTTGTAATGGAAACCATAAAAGAGGGCTTAGCAAATTGTGGTGATAACTGTAAAAACTGGAACATTATAAATGATTATTCCGTAGACAGACTCTCCGTTCTAGAGCGATTTCCAGCTTTTTACCCTTGTTCGTATTATGTAGACAAGTACTATCCGGAATTTCAAGCTGCTCAGGAAGATTGTGAAGTTATAGAAACTGTTGCAATTCGATTAAAAAGAGGTGGTTGTGAAGAAACAGATCCTAGAGTAGCAGAAGTCTTGGAAGCATATAAATCAAATTGTAGAAAAGAAACTACGACACAAAAAGGGCCACTTGCAGAAGCTATTCGATTATACAGAGAAGGGCAATATGAAGAAGCGATCGTTCAATTTGACTTATATTTTACCGAAGAAACCAATCCAGAAGAACTAGCCAAATACCAATTAGTCGTTGCAAAAATTTATTATAGGGACTTAAAAGATTTCCCGAAATCGAGAAGTTATGCCTTAGATGCAGCCAAAAACAAAGCAAACTGGGGAGATCCGTATATACTCATAGGTAAATTATATGCATCAAGTGGTCCGATATGTGGCCCAGGTACAGGATGGAAATCACAGATCGTGACATGGCCAGCAATTGATAAATGGAACTATGCTAAAAAAATTGATCCAGCTGTTTCTAGTGAGGCCAATAAATTAATAAGACAATATCAAAAATTCATGCCATCTGTTGAAGATATATTTGTAAGACCAAATGTATCGGAAGGAGGTCCATTTTATGTGGGGTGTTGGATTAAGGAAAATACGACTGCACGAGCAGCTAAATAAAAAAGGTGAATACAAAGTTTTCTGTTGGATTAGAAGGCATGCGCTTTTATGCATTTCATGGATTTTACGAAGAAGAACGTAAAGTAGGCAGATATTTTGTAGTTGATGTAAAACTAGACGTTCATTCTGTCCTAGATGGAAAAGATGACATCAGTGACACCTTCAACTACGAATCGATTTATGAGATTGTAAAAACAGAAATGAACAACACACAGAAGCTTATCGAAACGGTAGGTTTCAACATTAAGAAAAATTTAATTGCTCGCACGAATCACCCTATTGATGGAGTCATCCGAATTCGCAAAGAAAGCCCATTGATGGGCGGTGAGGTAGCCTCATCAGTTGTTGAAATTTATTTATAGAATTGTCATTTTTCGGTGTTTTTACTTGAGATGAGTAAAGAAAAACGTCTTAGTCTGTGTTATTTTATT
>JAHDGD010000260.1 GCA_020627825.1 Saprospiraceae bacterium | reverse complement strand
TGATCAAATCTTAATCTTTCGATTTCTAATTTCACTTCATTCGTATATGATCGTTCTTGTTCATGATTTAACTCCCATTTAGAAATTTTGCGTTCAAAGGATGTATAATGTTTATTCAATCCTCTTTCACTCATAATTCTTCCAACTTCTATCTCATATTCTATCTTTTTCTTTTGCCGAGAGTTGATGAATAAAAAATTTTCAGCTAACTTCAAGAGATAAGACATTTTAAGCCTAAATTGAACATCATCGAATTCTTTTGATGGGAATGTTTTTTCCCAAAGTGACTGTTTAGTAATGGTTTTATTTGATTTAATAGCACCTAAAATATTTTTAAATAACTGATTAAGCGTTGAATCTTCATTAAAGAATGGAGAGGATAAATACTTTTTGAACTGTAAAGATTCAGATTTATCAAAGGTTTTTATCAAATCTATAGTTTTCAACGCCTTCATATATTCTACAAATATTTAAACTAAAAAATTGATTTACAATTAAATATAAAATATTAAAATGAATAAATATATACAATATATTAAAAATGTACTTTTACAAACCTTCATTATCGTATAATTTAGTGGTAGAAATCAGCCAATAATCTCTAACACAAAGTATCGAGCTATGAAATTCAAAATAATTACTTCAATATTCTACATTATCTTTCTTACTGTAATTCAACTTACTGCGAAAGTTAATTGCGAATCCAATACTTTCATTAACCACACTGGTTGTGTAGGTGATAATTTTTCAGTTGTCGTAAATGGAGTAGTCTATAATGAAGACAATACAAATGGTATAGAAACCCTTATCAATTATTTAGGATGTGATAGTATTGTTACAATAGATCTCGATTTTCATGAATCTTCGGAATCTTCTATTGATTATATGGGTTGTGAAGGTGACGGATATCAAGTAGTAGTCAATGGATTAATATATTCAGAAGCTAATCCAACTGGTACTGAATTAATGTTAAATCAATTTGGCTGTGATAGCACTATAAACGTCAATCTAGTTTTCCATGAAGCCCAACAAACTACAATCGAATATATTGGTTGTCAAGATGATGGATACGAAGTCGAAGTTGATGGGAGCATATATAGTGAAATCACTCCAACGGGAACTCATTCATTAATAAGTTACTTAGGTTGTGATAGTGTGATTAACATCAATTTAGTATTCTTACCAACCTCAAATTCAACAAATAATTATGAAGGTTGCATAGGCGATGGATATGAAGTAATCGTGAATGGAAATGTATACGATGCAGTTAACCCTCAAGGGATAGACACCTTAACGAATTACTTCGGATGTGATAGTATTGTATATACTTCCCTAATATTCCACGAAATGCCAAGTACAAATATTTCAGCTCCGACTACGATTCTGAACTGTGAAACTAATCAAATCACTCTTGATGCTACTACTTTTTCGCAAAATGACGTTACTTATTTATGGTCAACCAATGAGACATCACCTACCATTACTGTTACTCAAGGAGGAACTTATTCAGTTACTATAATTGATAATGTTACGCAATGTCAAGATTCAGACTCTTTTACTATCACTGAAAACTATGAAGCTCCAATTGTTATGATAGAAGCTTTAACAACTGAATTAAATTGTTCTGTAGAATCTATAATATTAGATGGTTCTAATTCAGTATCCTCTAGTAATAATCAATCTTACGTTTGGTCGGATGGATCTATACTACCAGTAGTTGAAATTTTTCATCCAGGCACTTACATTTTAACGGTAACAGATGAAGAAAATCTATGCTCAAGTGAATGGGATGTAACCATAACACAAAATATTAATCCACCTACTGCAGAAATAAACGCATCATCTAATGAATTAAATTGTCAAATAGAAAATATAACATTAGACGGATCAACATCTTTTGCAAATGGTAATATAATTTATGGATGGAGTAATGGAGATAATGAAGTGATAACTGATGCACTTACTGCAGGAACATTCTATCTAACTGTAACTGATACAGAAAATTTATGTACAGATGTCGATTCAGTTACTATTGAGATAGATACTCTTGCTCCCATTGCTTTACTAGATCAAACCAATGAAACCGCTATAATAAATTGTGAAAATGAATTTGTAGTCATTGATATTTTTGGTTCGATGTCTCAAGGCCTTCTAACACCGTCATGGAGTGATGGTACTTCAGATGAAATTAAAATTATTTCAGAACCTGGCACTTATTCTGTTACATTAACTGATACAGATAATTTTTGTACTGACACTGCCTCTTTAGTCGTTTCAGAAGATTTTTCATCTCCTGAAGCCACTATCAACGGAGATACTATTTTAACTTGTAATACAACATCAACTACCATTGAGGTTGTTCCTGACAATCCAGACAGTGACTTGGCATATATTTGGAGCAGTGGGCTTCCAGAATCCCCAACATTAATAGTAAATTCACCAGCTACTTATTCGGTAACTGTACATGATTTTTCTAATGGTTGCACAAGTACATATTCAACCACAATTACTGAAGATATCACACCTCCAGAAGTTACTTTCTCTGTGACTGATACTCTTTTGACTTGTTCTACAACAGAAATTACAGTTCTTGGTACATCTACAAATCCAGACGATGTCTTAACTTATGCGTGGTCAACCAACGAATCTAGTCCATCAGTTGTTACTAGTACTCCAATTACTTATTCAGTAACAGTTACTGATGAATTTAATGGCTGTACAAGTACTTTTTCAACAAACATAGAACAAGAACTCAATCAATGTGTATTTCCTGGCGATACTAATTTTGATGGAAAAGTTGATAATTTTGATGTCCTACAAATTGGTTTAGCTGCTGGTGAAATGGGACCAGAAAGACCCAACGCAACATTAGATTGGATGAATCAATATTGTCCAGACTGGGGTACTGAAACCAATTCTGGTGTAAATGATAAACATATCGACACTGATGGCAATGGGATCATTGAAGCAGAAGATACGACGGCTATTCATATCAATTACCTATCTCAACACGATGGAACGAATCCATTAAGACTAATGGATGCTCCTGAAGTAAAAGTAATTTTTGAAGATGATTATATCGTCAATGAAGGCGAAAGTGACGTCATGGTAGGTACTGTATACCTCGAAGATGTTATTGCAGGGGTTTCTATTGAAGATTTATATGGAATTGCATTTTCCATTTCATTTGATTCTACATTTATTGAAGAAGGAGAATCATCATTTGAATATGTCAATTCTTGGGTTGGTAGCGAAGAAGAAATTACTCCTTTTTATAAAGAAGTTTTTCAAGATTCTAAATTAGATATTGCTATAACTAGAATGGATCATATGAATAGGTCTGGCAGTGGTGAAATAGGTAAAGTTTATTTTACGATTGAAGACGATTTGATTGGACGATTTACTTCTGAATTTGCCTTACCATTTTCTGTTACTAACATTAAAGCTATTAATGCTAATAATGAAGAAATTCCTTTTAACGGAAACAATACTGAAGTTCAATTAAATGTAGTTACTTCTACTCTACCTGTATTACCCCTTGAATCATTTGATATTTATCCAAACCCTGTTTCTAATATCCTAAATATAGAATCGAAAGACATACTTGAGGGCGAGATTAAATTAATTAATAATCTAGGCCAAATAGTTTTATTTCAACCATTAGAAAAACAAAATAGAATCAGAACTCAGCATTTATCTTCAGGAATTTACTTTATTCAAATCAACACAAAAGAAGGTGACTTTT
>JAHDGD010000054.1 GCA_020627825.1 Saprospiraceae bacterium | reverse complement strand
TTAATAGAGATAATAATTTCATACGATTAATTATTTAACAAGATTACTTTCCTCTATTTGACTTACGATTCTTTTTTGACTTTGGTTCCTTTGTGTCGGTGTTAGTACCTTCTGGAAAAGCTACAGACACTAGGTCACTATAAAATACTCCCTTGCCATTTTTATAGATTGGCTTGATTTTATAGTGGTATGCTTTTGTATCTTTTGGTACTGACTCACTGTACGTTGCTTGATCTCCATCTAGGTATTTGTACCTACTTAGTTTGTCTTTGTCTTGTCCTCTAAAAAGTAAGTAGGTTTCTACATCTTGAGGATCGTTCACATCCCAAGATAGTAACACTTCATTTTTTCTTTTGTCGTATTTACCAGAGAACTCGTTAATGGATTCAAACTTTTCTTTTGGCTTATTAACATAGATGGTCTTGAGTTCTGATGGTTCAGAACTTAAGTCGCTTACATCAGTCGTTACTATAGTATAGCCATAATGATTATCAAATACAATGTCTGTGTCTATTAGTGGAGAAACGACATTATTGGTATCGAGAACCTGAATCAATGTCCATTCTCTTTCTGATAGTAAATTCCTTCTGAATATTTTGTAAGTAGCTACGTCATCGCTTGGACTAGGATTCCAATGGATCATAACGGTATCTGTAGCTTGTTCTAGCTTTTTTACAAATGCCCCATATGGTAGCATGACATCTGGCTTTGTTAATACGATGGGTTCGGTAAAAGGAGATCTATTATTTCTTTGATCTGCTGCCAATATTTTGTAATATACATTTTTTATGCCCAAGTTAAGATGTGTAGTATCTATTAGGACGGTATCTTTGGTCACATTGGCATTAATCAGTGTATATTCTTGATCTGCAAAATTGGATTTAAACACTCTATACCCCCATAAATCTGAGGCTTCACTAGGATGCCATTTTATCTCTACTTTTCCTGTGCTGTCTATCATGGCAGATATTACTTCTGGCGTAGGTGGAGCGATGGTGTCTATACCCATTACGAAAACTGGAGTACTAGATAGTGAATTTCCATCTATTGGTACTGTTTCTACTCTATAGTGATTGGTAGCGTGATCCATTGGGATATTTAATTTTCTGGTTTGTTTAGGTATCGTATCTATATTTATTTCCCAATTTCCTTTTAAGGAATCTGCCCGTAAGACCCTAAAATAATCTATTAATGGCAGATCTACTTGCTCGATTGCCCATTCTATATACGCAGTATTGTCCTCATTTTGGTTTGCCATTACTATCCTGGGTGAGTACTTAATTTCATTAAAACCATAGCCAGAAACAGCTTCGTAATTATCTGAGGTATGTCCAAAATAATCAAAAGACCTAATCCTATAAAAGTAATCCCTATAGTTGTGTTGTAAGGAATCTGTAGCACTCATCACTCCTTGGATTTTAACTTTATCAGAGGGTCTAGCACATAGGTATGGTTGCTCAGATGTCTTGCTATACACAATACCGTCTGATGATTTTTCTATAAAAAAGCCATAACTTTTATCAAAATGCGCTTTTGCATTCCAGTATAGTTTTACTACGTTTTCTGAAAATTCTGCTTTTAATTGGAAAGGTAGCTTATCATTTTGTTTTCTTGTATCAAGAATATATTCTTTTTGATACTGATTATTTACACTGATCTCAATCTTGTATCTCCCTTCTTTATCATATGGTACAGTCAAACCTAATCCAGTATGTGCTGCTATATCCATCTCGTAAATAGAAAAATAAGAAACCATAGATAATCTCAACATGTCTACCGTTTCATCATCAGTTTTTACCACATTATTGATCATTGTATTTACACTCTCTTCTAACGCTTGTTCTGGATATAAGAAGTCATGTGCACTACGGTAGTAATTGTATTTATCATCAGATACATTGACCATTGCTTGGATAAATGCAGGTGATGAAAGAGCTTTTACATTTGCTACTTTTAATGGTGTATCCCCCATCTTACTGATGTAAGACAGTTTAACATCATAACCATATTCTTGAGCTAATTGCCACTCTGCAATGCTTTCTGGCTCCCATTTGATCAGTAGTTTGCCTTCGTGCGATTTTCCTACTACATATTTTGGTAAAACCATTTGCGCATGGGCCATTGTGTACAATGTTATACAAATTATTTTTACCAATAGCAATCTTAAAAACATATCTCTAAAGTTTCATTTAAGTTTAAAAATCTGTATCTTGAGAACAAGGAGAATCACATTCACCTCCCAAATTAAGGCTAAACCTGAATTCTTTACTCCCTACTCTTGCGACCGCAATAAAATCAAACATACTTGGGTTTGGTATATCAAGTGCGGCCAGTATACCCACCCCTGCACTTGGGAACGGAATACATAGTACTTGTCCTGCTTGTATCTCTACCATTGCAAAAATCCTTCCAAATGCCCGCATACCATTCAAACCTTCTCCACATGATGGGCCAGAAAATTTTAATAGTGCCACATCAAAGCCTATACCTGCACTTGCTACAACCTTTACCCCAGGCACACAAAACAAGCCTTTCATAACAACATCCAAGTCCATAAACGCACTTGCGCCAAAAGCAATACCTGTTCCCATGGATGGACTAGCGCCTCCGCAATTTAACAAATCTCTGTTGTCTTCCACTGGTGACACTCCAAAGAAGGCAGCAACATCTGGATCTAAAGGTGGCGCTCCAGGTATGGTATTACCGGTCAAGAAGTACATACTAGCTCTTATTTCGAATGAACCATAATCTAATGTAGCTGTAACTGGTGACAAAGTTATTGTCCCGTTAGCATCAAAGAAATCTGGTACGGTTATACCCCCATTGTATCCTCCCAGATAAAAATGCCAATCACCTGCACTTGGATTTAAGTATATGTCTAAAGTTCCGCTTCCTTTCAATAAATTTGGGGGAACATCAATTTTTACATCAGCAAATGCATGGAATACAAAACCAGATTCAAAATCCAAACTTATCCCTAAATTGGCTTTTATTCCGCTAGGTGGTGGATCATCTGGATCAAAGTTATTTGTTTCCGAAGCGGCTGTAGCTTGTATATCTTGAAAACTTGTGGCAACCTCATCTATTTTTTCGCTTAATCCAGCTACTGCACTTTCAAATCCTTCTGGTAAGGCGATATCTGCCGATCCCCAAAATGTAATGTTTTGAAGGGACATGTTCTGATCAAATCGTACAATACATGTCAGCAATCCATCCACCAATCCTGAAGTTGTGGTGATTCCTGTTGCGAACTTAATCCCAAATTTTGTTTCTCGGGTAGGTTCATATACTAGACCAGATAGCGATGTCCCTGGTGTAGTAGGTAAATCTGGCGGATTTCCTATATCTGCTGCCGCCACTGGTCTCATATGGTAAAATGCTCCACCACCAAATCCCTCTAATTCTATAGGCCCAAATATCGGTACATTAAGGCCACCTAAGTATCCATCGACTAAGAAGTACTTATACCCTCCTACGTTACCAAACATGGCCATCATATTAAGGTTATACTTGCCATCGCTTGGTGCTTCCATTTCTTTACCAATGATACCGACACTTAATCCGGCCGAAAATCCATCACCATAAGTTTCGTCGCCTCTAAATAATTTTAAGTATCCCTCTCCATAAAAATGTGGCAAACTGACTGTTAACTCTGCCCCATCGAAAAGCATATTTCTATATTTCCAACTGGTAGAACCGTCTATGTTTCTGACCAATTCTCCATGCAGTGAAAAGTTACCAGTGGCACTTACTCCATTTTCGGATTCATCCATTAATGTTAAGTTTAATCCAAATGTTAGTGCCACATTTTTAGGCTCGCTCACAGAAGACACAAGACCAATACTGCTAATCTGTACTGGAAAGTTGGCTACCTTGGAGTCTCCACCAGCTACACTTGCCCCAACTGCAGAAAGATGTGGTGACTGCGTACTGCATTTTAATCCATATACTGTAATGCCTGGAATCTTTGCAGGACTACCGTCATCATTTAAGGCTACATCATTTGGGTTTCCAATATTTAATGCCAATTCATCAAAGGTAACTGACATCTCAAATTCTTTTCTAGCTTCCGAATAGGTAAACGAAGTACCAACCCCATTTACAGTGACACTCGCAATATTCCATATCGGCATCTTCTTAGGCTTTTCTACAGGTGCATTTACAATATCCAAGCTATAAAGCCCAGAAGTAAAGTTAAAATCTCCATCATAATTTAGCGGTGTGTCTTTTGCTAATATAGGCACTGCTAGCTCTCCAGCAAAAGTAAAACCTGCGACTTTACTATGGACTATCTGAATCCCTACTTTATCTAGAGAGTATCCCCACTGTCCATCCATTATAGCACCACCTATTAATGGGACCTGGCTTTCTACAGAAAAATTACCGCTTACTCCCTCATCATCGATAATCAAGTTTTCAGCCGCTATAGTAATAGGACAAGTTTCTGGGGCAGCATAATTTGCATTTTGTACCGCTCCATCTGATTCTGGACCGCCAGTAGGTCCTCCAGTAGGTACTTGTTGCGCATCGGCAAAGGAGGCACAGTTTTTCTTAAATGGTGATGGTAAAGTCACCGCTATCTTCTCAATATATACGCCCTCCCATACATCACTAAACATGCTTGGAGAACTGGGAGCTGTGCTGTCTTCTGGTACATAGGGACTTTTATAGCTGCTCATATCCAGCCATGCATTGCTCAACTCAAATACTATCTCTTCCCAATTAGAAACAACAAATGGATCAGAGATGTCTACGCCAAACAAAAAGTCGTTAAAATCTTGTACTATCACATTTACATCAGCATATACACGCGGAGAGTTGTCATTGGCACCTGCAGGGATGCCGACATTACTGCCATTGGGTCCAGTCAATAACTGTCCTGATCCATCTACTGGTTTTATCCAATCTCGGCTAAACATAATCCTAGCTCCAACACCCATCTGCTTAAAGCCATTACAGTCAAAATCTATGAAGGTACCTGTCTTAGTTGCTTTATCATATCTCTTAAGCCATAGTCCTGCCTCATCACTGTCTCCGATCTTTATGGCATAGTCTCCCAATAATCCTACCACTCCAGAAATGATCCCTTTGTCTTGAGAAAACTTAAGTTCTGTTGCACCAAAATATAGCTCTACTTGACCTGCATTGGTATTGTTGCTGCCTGTAGGGGCAAACTCTTTACGGTTCATCACTACTTTTACATATACTTCCACTTCTGCATAGGTGGGATATATCTTTGCTGAGTTAAATACAATAGATACTTCTGACTCCCCGATCATCTGCTTTTTTAACAATGGCATCGTAGCAAAGTTACCTCCTGTCAACTGATCCACTACATTATTTATTCTTATGGCTTCATCCACTATTTTCTTGGCTTTTGCGGCTTGTGTAGAATAGTTGCCTTGTCCTATCTTTACCATCATCGCTCCAAATGCTGCCTCGGGTGGAGGTGGTGCACTTGCGAGTCGCGTAGTCACTGCATCCATAATCTGTGACTCTAAAGCTGGAATGCTAAACGTATTGCCTACAGCCATCAATCCTGAGCCTGCCTTTAGGTAGTTGGGCGAAGAAGGAAACAAATCTAACTTGTCACCTGACAACACAAGTGATATGTCTTCTCCGACCGGTAATATATCGACTGCCTCTTGCTCATCTAGCATATACACGTAGTCGTCTATACGCTTATATTGAGACGAGACAGAAACTGATAAGCTAGGCACTGGTTTTATCGTGGCTTGCTTTTTCTTTTCTGTCGGGGTATGGCTTGCCCATAACGGGGTTGCTAGTATACTTAGTAGTAAGCATAGGGTTAGTATGTGATTTTGGGATGGGTTGGTCATGTGGTATTGTTTATTAAGTCATTTAAACTAAATTGGCTTTATCCAATGCTAATTGTTGGGAATAATCTCTATTAATTTCGTATTCATATAAGTCTTGGGCGTAGTCCAAAATGTATATTTTATCTCCTAGTATTTTTATCCAGCCATGATAGCTGGTGATCATAGCGCCTCGATGCTGGTGATAATCGATTAGATCCATGGTTTTTTTATCGAAAACTAATATTCTACTATCATCACCTATCGTAACATAGTATTTATCTGTTACGAAATTTAGTGCTCCAGCTGTGATTTTTGTTGGTGAATTATAATGTGCCTGAGAAAATGCGCCAAGGTTAAAACTAGCTACTTCTTCTCCAGTCAGTAAGTCCATTTTCTTAACTACATTTCCTGCTTGATAATCAAATTTGCCTTCTCCTAAATTCTGATATGTGCGATAATATAAAAACTCATGGTCGTCTGTTCCATTCATAAAATGATCATACTTACTCCAAACAACTTCTCCTTTGGAGTTATAGAGTACACCTCCTTTATAAGTCCATCTTATAAAAAAATGATTTTCATCTTTATGAAAACCAATGTTCTTTCTCTCTAATGAATCTTTTCTTAATCGACTAAAATGAATATGATTAGGAAATATTGATTCAAAATCTTCAATTGTAATATCAAATTGATTATCGTTTTCAACGTTTTTTATTTTTGCGAAAAAGTCTCTGGTATCAACTGAGACCCAATTTTGATATGCTGAAAAATAATTTGTCTCTTCCTCTCTTGTATTTAAATCTTTTGACAGCCGTAAGTGAGTTCTCAGAACAGCCTCTTCTCTATTGGGAATTTGCATAAGATAAGTGAATTTGTCAGATTTTATAATAGCCATCTCTGGGAAATAGCCTTTAATTGTTTTAATCAGATTAAATTTGTCATCATAAATATATAGATACGTATCATCTTCATTTGGAACTAAGTAGTATTCTCCAAAATCAACAATGAAACTTGAATTTTCCAAAATTATGTTAGAATTGACATTAAGTACTTTCTTCTCTTTGATAAAAAAGAATTCACCCATTCCCATAGAAATGGTATCAACCTTATGAGCGATTAGTTTAGTTAGAAGCATATTAAAATAATTTTTGAAATATTACATCGTACCACGCAGTATTACTTGTGTTAGATAAATAATTTGCCAATTGTGTTTCATTTGTTATCATTCCAAGAGTTGGTGTAAATTCAGCTCGAAATGCCTCAAATTTATCAATAGCCCATTGTTTACTGGTCAGTTGCCTGTCACATCCAGTGCAGTTGTCTAAGAGGGCGTTCCTGACAGTTCCTATTGTTGGCTTTGGGTCTAGTTCTGCCCACCTGATGTTTTTTAAAGGTACATCAGGCGTAGCTATATATGCATTTAATTGATTGTTAATGGTTCCCGCTGTGGAGGTAGATTCGCCAGCTTTTACTTCCAAAATATATTTTTGACCTCCGGATGTAAAGTATCCATCTGCTACACCTTGGTGCGCATCTGTAGGAAAACCAGGGATATCATTAAGCTGTTTTTCAAAATTGAAGTCATTTGCATTTTTAATAATTGAGTTTTGATTAATGATTTCTAAGGTAGCGTATGCATGTCTCCTGGTTAAATTACTTCCATTGGAAAAGCCTTGAGTTGAAAGAAATGGAGTCCAGTTGGTTGTGTTATTAGGTAAATTGGGTAAAGTTCTCTCGAGTTCTTCTAATATTTCCTTATACGATTTTGTAGTTGAGCCAGCACTGAATCCCTGCAATTTTGCGAATAAAATATTTCTTTGGTCTATTGTAAGTTCGCTCATTTTTTGATCCAAAATTGATAAAAACCTAAAATTATGCAGAGGACCTGTTCCATCAATAGGTTTCTTTCTTAAAATAGGTCGATCATTAGATTCGAGTAGTCTCCAAGTTCTTCTATTTTCAATTTGTTCAGCTGATGTGCCGAAGTCTAACCATTCTTTTATGAAATTTGCATTATCCTTTCTATCGTCAACATAGTGCTTAAGAGGACATTGAGAAAAAGAAGTTTGCCATAAAATAAAAGCAAAAAACAACATTACTAATTTTAAAATTTTCATTCTAAATAGATTTTAATTACATATTGAAAATATCTCCGCAGTGTTTGTTTCATCCAGATGTTTCCAGGCTGTATACCCTTCACTACCTTCTCTCCCGATCCATTTTGCTAAGCCTGGGGTCTCGTCTAAATTTTTTAGTAAATACTGGAGTTGTGCATCATCTAAAGCATTAAGAATTGATAATAATTCTTGCTTTTTACCATGTGTAGCGGCAATCATTAGTATATCACCTACTTTTGTATTTGCATAGCTAGTATTTGTTAGTCCAAATCTTGAGAAGAATTCGGCATTTCTACCTGCTGAATAATCATCAACTTTCATGGATAGTCCCCTCCTAAGCGCATAAATATCATCTAAAATATTTTTTCCATTTATATTTAATTCGACTAAGTTCCCTTCTGGAATATTATTATGTAATGCTTTGGACCTGCCAACATATTCGGTAGCGCCAACTAATTTTGTAGCTGATTGTGCAGGCATATAAATTCCAAGGACAACACTTGTTGCATCAAGCGCGTTTTTGGTGTTAGAAAAAATTTGTGTCATTTCGTAAGCAGTACCTGCGTCTACATATTCATCGATAGCTTGAAAAAACATATCATCTGTAATTTGAGAAAGTAAAAAATCATTTATTATTACTGCTCCACCAATAATTTTAAACACTGTACCTGCAGTAAAGATAGGAGCATAAGCTGGCAATGTAACAATCGTGATTGCAAGTGCGACTTTACTAATAAGTGACATTAATTCTTCATTACTTTGTGTCCTTATCATCCAATGCAGAGAAAAAGCTGTCATAGGAAATGTGGTCCCTAATGCTGTGTTATCCCCATTAAATATGTGTATGTTATCAGTATTAAGCAAACATATAACATCAAACGGTTTTAATGCGTCAAATGCTTGAACATCTATCCCAGACCCACCTGAGGTACCTACACCATAGTCTAACCAAAAACCGCGTGTTTTGCAAGAAGCTGGATGTTGAATATTAAAATCAATTCCTTCGTTAACTAAAAGAAACTCCGTACTTGCAGTATTTACTTCAGTACAGTACCTAAATTGAAAACCAAAAGAATTATAATTGTCATATTCATATGTATATCTTTCAGTAAGCTCATTGCCTTGAAGTAGCTCTGTAACGGGGTTTCCCGGACCTGGCTCCCACATTAATACATGTTCTGTTCCGTTTGAATTAATGTAATTAATCAACTGTGTTTCATCTTGAAGATTATTCGCCTTTAATGCTACATCATTTATTGCCTTAACAAGTAAAAATTCATTTCCACTTATAAAAAAATTAGCTGCTGCATCATAAAGAGCACTTACCCCACCACTTAAAGAGGTAATTTTCTCTAACATTTGCTTACATTTATTTGGAGATCTATTGGTTTGATCAAGCGAATAAGTTTTAAAAAGTTTTAGGAAAAAAGTATATTCATCTAAACCATTTGTTACATTAAACAAACTATTATTCCATCCATAAACGAATAATTCAACAAAACATAGAAGCTGTTCGTGAGATAATTGATTGAAGAAATCTTGATTTCCATAATGCGCCAAGTAACTTACTGTAGAAAAAACATTCTCAGCTCCGGAAGGATCACATATTGAATTTAATTCATTTACTAATGAATGTAAATAATTAAAGTAACCATTAACATCTGAATAAGGGTCATTTAAAAGATCTAAGTACTCATTTGGACTTATGATCAAATAGTCTTCATCTACAGAGTAATCATAGTTGCCATCTAATGAAGAATTACTATTAATGAATTGGGCTATTGGGAAAATAACTTGTTGGATAAACTCTATGTTGCCATTTGTAAAACCCTCTTCTCCATTGTTTATTGAATTGCACCAATTATTTAAATAGTTGTAGGCTTGACCGTTTTCTGAGAAATTTTCTAGTAAATCGGAACAGTTTGCATTACCATTAATCAATCCAGAAAAGTAAGCAATACTTGTCTCGATAACATTATAAATATATTGATCTCCATTATTATTTGCGCTGGGTATTAAAAGTTTAAAATCAGTAAAATTTTCACTTAAGAACTCTGATCCTTTTTTATAATGGGTTGTAGAGGTGGCTTGTCTTTTTTTACTAGAAGAATTCTTAATCCAATTAGCTCTGTATTGTAAAGTTACAATCCTATTTTCTGTATCTCCGAAAACTCCATTATCAAACTCTGTTTGTAATCTTTGACTAATTAATTGAGTTAAACTTTCATAACTTAAATAATTTAGGTCTGAGGATTGAGTTTCAATATAGTCAGGTACTTGTGTACCAGATTCTGACATACCTTCTGTAAAACCTGATTTTAGTATTGCATCAGGGAAATTTACAATAACAACAAAATGCTGAACTAAACTTGTATTAAAAGTATTGAAATTGGTAAAATCTGTGCACAGATCAGCAATAGTTGCATTTAATTCTGATTCTGATTGTATCCATGTACAGCCAGTACTTACCATGAAGTCAAAATTGTCATCAAAATTGATATTCAATACAAATTCTTTTTCTTTTTTTTCTACACTTGAGTTTGTATTTATCTGGTTTTCAATAGCACTAATAACTGAGTCAGCAATTTTGTTACCGTCATTATTTGATACTGCGCAAATTCCAGTATTACAAACTGTTAGAAAACAGAATAATGGGATGACTGTTTTGAATAAAGATAAAATTTTAGTCATTTTCATATGCTTTAAAAATTAAGGATTCGATTAAGCTTGTTTTAAATTGATCAATAAAGTCTTGGTCAGAACTAATTTCAATTGGAGTTTCATTTTCTAATCTTTCACCTACTTCAATGGCAATATCTTCTCCTATTGCAAGAAATAGTTTTGCAAAGAAAATTGCAGATTCTATACCATTAAATCCATTTGTTGAATTATTGTATGAATCTAATACATAGCAGATTTGATATGTAGACTCTATTTCGTAATATTCTTGAGCCGTCTGTAGCTTCGTTTGATCTAAAGATGATTCATCAATTTCTTCTATTATCACACCTTCTATGCCAAGTTCATATTCTGTTTCTGAAATTCCTGATCCACCACTATTTGGCATCCCGTTTAGTAAAATATCTTCTACTTCTGCTTCATAGCCTGCTATAATTGGACTAAAATCATATGCTGTCCAATCTTCCCAATCAGCAAATTCACCTCCAGATTGGCAAGAGCTAGATATATTACCAATTGTTAAGTTTATAACTTTGAGTAAATCTTCTAATATTGCTGCAAGTTCATTATTATAATTTTCCATACAAATATTAAGAGCCGTAGTTGCGTTTTGTACTAGAAGTTTTGCCGCTTCAATTTCAGCTTCAGTTGAATTTTCATTTTCTATAATTTCGCTCAAGTTTTCTTCTTCAATTTTAAGTTGATCGGAAGCATTTTGAACACAGTTTTTTGCTCCCTCTGAAACTAAATGTCCTGTTGTTTCCACTAGGTCTTCTATGCCTTCAAGTATCTGAAGAACTTCTCCTAAAATTTCACTAGCCGTTTCTAGACCGTTTAATATTACATTTACACCTTCATTAATGGCATCAGATATTTCATCTCCTAAAATTGCAAAACCGTATCCATCTATCTCTACAAATCCATCTATCATTTGATATCCATGGCTTATTTTAATGTTGTTCCATTTTACATTTATCCTTACAGAGTTTAGGTATGGAACTTTGATGTATCCTTTTCCTGTAAAGTTTCCGTAAGAACCTTCGACACTTTTTACCGTCACTTCAAAATCAGATGCCATAAACACATCTCCATATACTAGTTCTGGTAATAAGGTGATGGAGTTAAGGTCTACATCTTCCCAATCCGATCCACAGAAGATATCACTGTCGCTAAACGGAACTTCTATTGTTGTTGTGTAATCATTTGTACCACCGTTGGGACAATTGGCGGTAAGGCTAATTGTGTAATTATAACCAGGCTCTAAGTTTGGAATAACCAAAGGGCTATTAAATTCTATGCCTGTCATTTCTGTATCACTTGGGCCACCAGTTATACTTACATTTAAGTCGTCATATTCTGCGGCATTATCCATGTTAAGCTGTATCTCAAAGTCTCCCCCTCCATTTATGAGTCCTTCTCCTTCTGGTATGATTTCAGCACAAGGGCATTCTCCATCGCACTCATCAATTACATCACATATTCCATCTCCATCAGAATCTGGTGAGTCATCATCTCCTTTACAACTACAGTCTTGCTGATAATGGTCATGGTGGGTGCATGGGTCTCCATCATCACATGGGTCTCCTGGGATTATTCCTGCGCATCCTTCAGGTTCTTGTGTTGAACCGTTTTGGATATTGCAGGTTATACCGTTTGGTAGGGTTAGGGTTCCTGTATTAAAAGAGTTACTAGGGTCTAAATATACTTTTATTTCAATACCATCTGATGTGCTCGTAATGTTATCATAAATGATAGAAACATCTTCATCTAATTGATTTTCAGAAAAGAGATTTATATCACCTACAATCGATTCTATATCAAACTCAAAACCATCTGGAGAGTCAAAAAGCATTACTATAACATTATCAGATGCAACGAGAGAACTAGGACAATTCAGCTCCATTATCGTTGGTCCTGGAACGCCTGCACAATCGCAATTACCATTATCCATAATATATCTGTCATTGACCGTAGATATATTTTTATCATCACATGGATCTCCAACAGCGACCGGATTCCCATCATCATCAAAACATTGTTGTTGTGTATTTCCATTTTGAATTTCACAAATTATCCCATCAGGTAAGGTGATAGAACCAACATAATTTTGAATTTCTCCAATAGTTGCAGAAGTTGGTATATTCATGTTTGCTTCTGCACCGTTCAAATCTTGTTCTTCTATTTCATAAGTTGTACTTAAATCATCCCCGATTCCAGTATTATCGTATAAGTCAATAAGCAATTCACCACCGATTGATTCTGTATTAAATTGCCCTTGTTCAATATTAAAGTCTAAAACAAGATTCCCATTAGCATCAAAAGAAATATCAGTTGGACAATTAAGTTGTGATTCTCCTTGATTAACTACCACTGAACAAGGTTGACTAGAACCATAAGAAACTGACATATAATTACTTAAAGAAAACATATCTGGATAAGCATAAAACACTTCATATCCATTACTAGATTCACTTACATAATCAATTGTTAAATAGTCAATATTATCTGCTTGATTAGAACTGTCATAGTATGTGAAAGAAACTGGTTCTGGCAAATCATCTATTTCTATATCTCCATCATTCGGAAAAGTAAGCACCAATCCTTGTCCAGCAACTGGAGTAATACTTTGCGGACAACCTATGTCATAATGAGGTGGTATTATACAATCTGGAAAACCATCTCCGTTTTCATCAACGGTATCATCCAGGCCAGGGCATACATCACATGCAACAAGTGGTTGTGGGATGTCATCTATTACTATTGCTGGTGTGAAATTTCCTTCTGCATCCATAAATCCATCGAACGTGCCATCTTCATCAGCATCGTGGTTTAACTCTATATAACTAGGTGCGTATGAGTCCGGGTGTCCGTCTCCATCTTCGTCCACTGCTGCTCCGCATGGTTCACATGGAACTGGTTCTGAATCTCCACCGAAGTCCGCACCATTATCTTCTTCACATGATTCGCAGTCATATATTCCATCTCCATCTAGGTCTGCAAGGAATCCAATACAATTACATTCTGCTGTCATAACATCATTAAACGTACATGGATCACCGTCATCACATGGACTACCTACAGTACCAGGACCATCACAATCATCAAGACATCCTTGGATTCCATCTCCATCGGCATCTCCAAACTCATTTTCTATTTCTTCTGGAGACATCCCATCTAGCGCTGATGCACTTGTAGGCACACAAGGATCATCAGGATCACATATTCCGTCTCCATCCATATCTATTGGTTCATATTTCCAAACACAATTTTCTAAATAAGCAATCATACAATCTCCTGCTTCTGGATCGCCAGCATCTGGGCAATCATCTCCTAATAAATCTATTGGGTCATCAAAACTAGATCCGCATGCTAAATCAACATCAGGTAGAACATAACAAGCACCATAACAATCTACTCCAAACTGAACCACACAATGAGTTTCCTCAATTCTTATTACACAGTTTTCATCTTCGTATATGGCTATACCTAATTCATCAGCACATCCAGGGGTAATTAGGTTTGAGTTATTAACTGAAGTACAGCTTTCAATATTTACTGCTAGTTCATCAAAGTCAATTAATTCATTGTTTTCGTCATATACTTCTAAATCAGTGTTGCAGTAATCTGTTCCAAAAAATTTATTTACCACTTCGAATTGCAATGCTTTTACTACGTTGTATTTTTTTGCTCCTTCTGGATTATTTAAACACTGACAAATTCCCGAAATTTGATTATTGGTATAGTATCCATCCGAATTTGGAATTTTAAATTTATCTGGACATAGGTCTAAAATATCAATGATACCATCACCATCAGAATCTGTATTATCCTGCAGTTGCTCTAATAATCCTGGAATTCCTGGATCAAATCCTTCCAAAAATTCTACAGTTTGTTCTAATCTGCATTGCACATCATAGGCACTTTGCTGTATTAACTTTACAGAACCCGATGCAACATCTGATTGGGTCGATGCTCTAATTAAAAAGTTTACAGCTCTACATGCTGAAATGTTTGCATTTTCTATGCATGGGACACAACCAATATGGTCTGGCCAATCGCTGCAGGATTCCTCTGTGTCACAAACTGAGTCTCCATCACTATCATTAAACTCTCCGTAGCAATTACAGTTTGCATCCCATGTATCGTTTATGGTACAATCGTCCCCATCATCACAAGGAGCGCCTACTGTGGTTTCGTGTTGTCGAAAGAAAATTGAATAATCAAAACTTCGCAAAAGTGACGGCTCCCCAAAACATATAAAACTAAGTGATTCAAATTTAAGATTTGTTTCATTGACAAAAAATTCGAAGCTTTCAGAATCTGATTCATAAGTAGCATATCCTGTATACCCATTATTTGAAATCCAAGTATTTAGATCGTCTTTAAAACCATTAAACATACCATCAAATCGCTCTTTTAACGTTCCAGGGTTATAATCTTCTAAATAGTACGTAAAATCAAAGTATTGTGGATAAACTCTTAATTTTACTTTTTCTCCATCTGGTAAAATTAAGGTACAATTCACGATTCCATTAGAACCGCTGCTGCACTCATCTCCTACTTCTTTAAATAATCGATCTAATGAATATGTATTTGCTGGTACAGTAATGAACTCGCAAGGTTCGTCACATTCCTCATAAATTGGGTCATTCTCAGGGTCATCATCATGAGAAAGTGGACTATCCCATGAACCTTCGCAGACATCACAACCATTTGGATAACCGTCTGCATCTGTATCGATATTATCATCATATCCTTGGCATACATCGCAGTAGTTGAAGACACCATCATTGTCATCATCTCTTGTATCAGCACCTTCGGGTATTGATCCTTGACAAATACAGTTTTCAATGTATACATCGTTTACTGTACAAATATTTGCATCATCACATGATCCTCCTATAATGCAATTGGGATTCCATTCATCACATTCATCATTAGGGGATAATATATATTTACAAGATATGTTACTACACCCTACGCTAACTGTAACCCCTTCGTATAAATTATTAATTATAGCTACACTAGAAGAATTATTTTCGTCATTAGACCAAGAGTATTTTACATTATTGTTGCTACAAATTTCACAATTTGGGATAATTACTTCTACTGTGTATTTACTAACAACTAACGCTGGTTGTCCAGATTGAAATAATTTTGAACTGGTAAAGCCAAAGCCATAATTTAATGTAAAAACACCAAACCTTCCTGTAACTGGAGATTCAAAACCGCTTATGGTGTAGACGCTATTATTGTTGCTTATTTGTAATTCTATATTTAATTCTTCATAAGCCCAAGTCTGTAGATCGTTCATAAAGTTATCTATTCCTATGCTTTGAAGTGGGTAATGAAAATTAAATCCATCTATTGTATTTAATCTATAAAGTGTATTATTATAGCTTAAATTAAAATAGGATAAAGAACTATTTAATTGTGGTGTTAAATTTATAGCAATCGAGTAAACCTCATTTAATATCGGCGAAGGACAAGTTAAATAAGGTTCTTCTAAACATGGACATTCTTCTATTTCAATACAGTCATGTTCTCCGTTATAATCCGCATCAACCCATTCTACAGGAATACAATTGCAATATGCATCCCATGTTCCTTCTTCAAAAAAACCAGAGTTACATTCTACTTCACATGGGGTACCAAACTCGCAATCTGAGTTTTCATTTTCAAATGTTAATTCTAAATGGCATCTATGACAATAAACATTTGCTGTGTGTGATGCATTCCCTTCTACTATAATAGATGGCGAATCACTTTCATTACTCCAGTTTACGTTCCATTCTGAGGTTTCTAAATTATTTGGATTCCAAAATTCAAAATATGGATCTGGACAAAATACATCGAGTGTTAATTCATAGTAATCTACATTTGGTAAAAAATCATTACAGTTATCTGATGTACCAGTAAATATGTAAGTTTCAATTTCTTCTGGATCAACATTTACAATCTTATAAAAAGAAATGGAAATATCATAAGCACAAGATTCAAAAAAGTAGATTGAATTTGAACCACAAGTACCATATTCTATAGTTAAGTCTGCGCAATCAATTTGCTGGGTTAGAAAACTTACCAATTCACCGTTTGCATTATCTGCTGGAATTCTACCTATTGGTTCACCATTATAATTGAGTATTAATTTGGGGTCAATATTGTAACTTATTCCATCAATTTTAAAACTTAAGATGTTTAAAAAAGTGTTATCTAAGTTTTCAAAAGAACTAAAATCTACACAATAATTGCAAGTTGGGAAATTGATTAATTCTGAATGTAGTTCTGCTGTAAAATAATCACAATGGTTGTAGTCTCCTCCACAGATTATATCATCTGAGGAATCATTTTCTGTAGCTAATCCTGCATGATATAGTGCGTCGTCTTGACCTGGGCATTCATCACAACCATCAGGTACACCATCTTTATCTGAATCTAAATAATCCGAAAATCCAGCACAAATATCTACCAAATCACAGAATCCATCTTCATCAGAATCTTGTCCCCATATAGGATTACACATGCAATTTTCATCCCAATATGCACCAACAGCACAAAGATCATCAAACGGACAAGGTTCGCCTACAATACAACATGCTCCAGGGGCACAATCGTCATTACAGTTGCCTCCGTAAAATAATTCCGTGTAGCAGGTATACTCTACATTTGGGTCTACCTCTTGGCAATCAGAAGTGATAGAAACTGCATAGCAAGCATTCTCAACAGAAGGTATAATAATACTCTGTGATGATTCTCCTGTCGACCAACTTATGTTTGTAATATCACATAAAGATTCTAATTGCAAATTATAACCAACTATATTTGAATTTTCTGTTTGGCAATTGGATTCAGAAATTGTAACAACTTGATCATCGTTGAAGTTTGATGTTTCAATATTTACAATTTTAATATTACTGTTATTTAGAAATAAGTTATAGCTACCTTCATAACAATTATTACTTGGTCCTCCAACGACGAAATTTCCAAAATATGTTTCACTGTTTTCTAACCAGGTATTCAATTCTTTTGCAACCTTATTTGGATTGGCACAATCAACTCCAAAACATTCTGGAAATGAAAATCCATTTGGAAAGTCAGAATCTTCGTAGTCAGCGTCAATGAATATTTCGTTACCTTGTTGATCTAAAAAAGTTATTGAAACTATTTCAATAATTGTTTCATTTCCATTAGGATCTAAAATAGGAAATAAAGAAACGCAATAATCACAAGTTTGTGCAAATAATGGTTCTTCTATAATAGTAACCTCAGATATATCCTGTCCTTGACATGTGCATAGCTTTATATCTACTATTACGTCATTAATGGTACAATCATTTCCATCATCACAAGGGTCTCCGAGCTTACATAGGTCTACTGAAATACCTACATCTACGATACAAATATCTTCACAACCTGTTTCTACATTTACAACTCTGATTTCATAAATACCAATAACGTTAAGTGGGAAATCAAAACTATTGGTTTCTATAGTTCCTATATTAGTTTCTACACCATTTAAATCAAGGTTAGATGAATTACTTAACGTTATAAAAATGTCATAAGTAGATTCTATTTCTGATAAAATTTCTAAGGTAATTTTTCTTCCACTACTTCCTTTCCCGGACCCTAAAGAGAATCCACAATTTATACTAAAATTACTAGATAAGTTTCCATCTTTTAAGGCCGTGATCAGAGCTTCATTAGAATAGGAATTAGGCTCTCCCATCGAATTTGTTCCAGTCCAATTTTCAGAATCGAACCAATCATTACCTTCACCAAATGCTGCATCACCAGATTCTACTGTTACTACTTTAGCAGAGTTATCTAAACTAAATCCTGCATCCCCCCAAACAATAGCGTGTTCTAATTCCAATGACGGCGATCTTAACTGAAGTGCATCACCAAAATTTCTCATTGGTATTGTCAATTTCCAATCATCTACATCAGAAGATCCACAACCATAAGAAGAATTCCAAGGGCTTGGACAGGCGGCATATTTCTCAATACACGAACCACTAAATGGGATATAAATTACTCCATCAGCACCACTTGACTGCACTTCTTGTAACTCCTTATCATTATAAATTACCACTAATGTTCCTACTGGAACTGCTGATAATTCACCGCAACTACCAATTCTTATATGACCTTGTTGATTACCATTATTATAATCAGCTATATTGTTATCATCAATTACATAACCTGTAAGATCAATAGTAGGTGTTTGGCTTTTTGCACCTACAACCAATAATTCTATATATTCTTCATTAGATTTTACTCCTCCTTGAGAAATTTCATTTATTATAACATCACTTGGAGGAATATCACAGCCACCTGGTTCGGGTGCATCGCGTAAAATTTGTTTCTCAATTTCATCACTAATAGTAAAGCTTAGCGGATCACTTATACCATCATTTATAAATTTAATATCACTGTATAATGTACTTACTTTTACAAAAGAAATATAATCTTTATTGCTATCAAGATTTGGTATAACCTCGCTCCCTAAAAGATTTATATCAAAAGACTTTAATTCTAAGACAGGATTGTAATAAAGGAATAATTCATTAGGTGTAACTCCATTATCAGATTCAAAACAATAAAATGTATATTCTACGGGTAAGGAAGTGACATGTCTTGGCATCCAAACAAAATCATGGCCAGATTCTCTTAAAATTATTGATTTGTTACTTGGCGATAAAAAAGCTGGTGGCAACTGTTGGTTTACCCACATTTTTACGCATTCTTTAGAAGATGCAGGGCTTTGAAAATCGTATGTAACATCTTTAACTTGAAAACAAAAATCATATACACCAGGGTTAAATCCATTTAACTGATATTGCTGTTTAGAAATTCCTGAAAAATTTAAATTATCAGCATCAAATGCATACGCTATATCGGAAGATTGTAATATTAAATTATTTTGATTATCGAATGATAGATAAGGCAGGTTAAACTCTGCATTGGTTTGCAAATAAACCCCATTGCCTTTAATCTCAAAATCAATTATAAACTTCTTCCTATCGAAATCTTGAACAGCTCCATTTTGGCTTACTATGAAAGTAAATGGATTTGCTGATTCAAATGCTTCTTTGGAAAGGGTTGGCATCTCCATTGAAGTAGAAATTATTTCTAGATTTACTTGAGCTGATAAGCTACTATTTAGGGTTGCCAATATATTAAAGGCAAGTAAACAAAAAATTAATCTGGTCAAAGTCATAATTTCAAGATTTGTTTCAAATTGATCTCAAAACCATTATGTGTTATTTGGAATTGTTTTTGATTTCCTATTAGTATAAAACTAAAAACTTAAATGGTTAAGATTTATATTTTGTTAAAAACCAAAAACCATGCTAAAACCAAAATTGACACTAATTTTTATACTAGGAAATCTAATTTTTTTTCAAAAAAAAGCTATACTACAAATTGATTCCCTGGAGGTTATAAATAATATAAAAGAAAATATAAAAAATAAAGCCCAAGACAGCATCATGCTCATTAACGGAGCACTTAACATCAATAGTCAATACAATTTTATTAATAGCAATACAGGCTCTAATAACTTTGATTACAGAATAAATGCTAACGTAAATATTAAATACAAAGGATTAAATGTCCCATTTCAATATAATTTCTCTAACGGAAGAACAATAAGTGCTTTCCAAGGACCAAATATTAGAACACCAAGTTTTAAAAATTTTGGTATGAGTCCCTCAAAGAATAATACTACGATTCATATTGGGAATAGGAAAATGGATTTTTCGAAATATAGTTACTCTAATGTCCGTTTTAAAGGTTTTGGGTTTGAACACACTCCAGAGAAATTTCAAATAAAATTTTTCAAAGGAGAACTTGAATATATTAATCCAGAAGATTTAAGGTATTTTTCAAATGTAGATCCTCCTTTTAAAAGAAAAGCATGGGGGCTCAATAGTGCGTTTAAATCTGAAAAGATTGGATTTGGGTTTAATATATTTAAATCTTTTGATGTTGATCATTTGACTGTAACTCAAAATACTAAAAAAGAAAATGTAGTATTGGAAGTGTTTGGAAACTATAATATAGTCCAAAACCTTGATTTTATATTTTCAAGGAGTTTATCTGCACTAACCTACGATACCGCACTAGAAAGAACAATAATTGGCAACCATAATACCTACTACAATATGCTTGGTTTATTTGAGAAGAATTCATCTTCAATATATGCCTACACAAATTATGGAAGTATCAAGTACTCAGAAGAAAATTACTCACTTGGTATAAACTTTGAGTCTATTGATCCAAAATATAAATCTTTAGGAAGTAATCTATTTGATAACAATTATACTTCAATAACAGTAGATGGTTCCTTTATTTCGGAGAAGAAAATACAAGGATATGCAAATTTAGGTATACGAAAAACGAAACAGGAAGTAAACAATGAACCTCAACTCTATAATTTAGTTTTTGCTTCTACGCTCAGATATCAGCTAAACGACAATAATGGAATTAACTTAAGTTTTTCAAACTTAAGAAATACAAATAGATCATATTTTATTAATAATCAAACTTTTGAAGTAGACTCTATATCACTTTCACAAACAAATCTAAGCACAAAAATATCTAGTACTCATAGATTTGGTCCAGAAAGCAAATACACCTTAACTAATTTTGTGACAAGACAATCAGGGAAAGGAATAGAATCTGATTCTATAAATATAGAAAATAAGGTTCTCAACTTGACTATTGGTTCAACCCTAAGTCTTCAACTCAGTAAACATAAAATTATTGCAAACCTAATTTATTTGAATAGCCAACAAACTAGGCTGACTACTAACATATATACCATTGATATTTCTGACAAAATCGATTATAGTAAAAAAGGAAGCATTAAGGTGAGCTCAAGATTTAATTACTATTTATCTGAAAATGACAAACGTCCACAACAAGTATTTAGATTTACACATCTCTTTAAGTTTAAAGAAAGTATTGAAATCTCTAATATGCTTGAATTAAGGGCTTCGGACAAAAACGAACAATTTGGCATCACTGATTTCTTTCTAGGGGGTGAAATCAGCTATAAATTGAACCATAAACAAATAGTTAACTTAGATTTATTAAAGTAATAAACGTTCAAATCATAAATTCCTCTACCCTATCAACAGGTATACCCAAATACTCTGCCAACTCATCCACCGTAACGATTTGGTAATCATTCTTATTAAGCTTAGATTTAATCTGCTTCAACAATCTACGCCCATACCTTTCACTGCGACCTGTGATGAGCGCAATATCTTTTGGGTAAACGACAATTCTTGTAAATGACTTAGCATGAGACATATTATAAAATTACAGAATATAAAATAAGGAAGCCAGTTTAATTAATCAATATATACCTCTGTGTGTTTTAGATCTACAGCGATATGAAAATGTGATGAGTATTGAATTATTTTGATAGGTAGGTTTCTACAATAAGATTCTGACAAAAGGTAAAAAAGTAATTTTGCTCTATAGTTAGCATCGACCACTTTTATGTCGATTGCCTTTCCAATGGTATGACTACTGCCCTCTTTTCCACCTACTTCGTGATTGTACTTTTTAGATCTGACACCAGAAGAAATAGTTATTGGCTCTTGTAATTGGTGTCTTACTTCATCGATAAAGATCACTAAATTAGAATCTACTGGATGAATTTCTTTATTGGTGTAAAATTCTTCAGGAGTGAAGTATCTGATGTCATTCCAAAAGTTCTGACCAAACAGATTTGATATAGAAAACAA
Organism: Saprospiraceae bacterium; assembly: GCA_020627825.1. GTDB lineage: Bacteria > Bacteroidota > Bacteroidia > Chitinophagales > Saprospiraceae > JAHDFB01. Next base: position 438 of record JAHDGD010000054.1, on the reverse strand, counting down.
TATTAAAATAGTTAAGAAGAAAATATGCTTATACATGAGAACGGTTTTAATGAATTACAAAGTTGATGGGTCATGCATAAAATTGCACTTGCCAAATAAATCTGTATCGGACCAGAATGTCAAAAATGGACGGTTTGACTGGAGGCTGCTTGGAGGATGGGTGGATTCACCCTAATCTTTGTGTCGTAATTATTGTTAATCAAATTTTAATTCGATGAGAAGATTGAAGCTTTATTTAACCTTGATGATACGATTTTTGAACTATCATATTTTCAAGGATTTGTCCGAACCTGGCATGCAACAAATGGCTGTCATGCGTGGCATGAATTTCTTAAGAGGTAGGTTAGGAAATACTGGTTTTAGACAGCAGTATGTCAAAGATGGAAAAGGCACTTACAAAAAACAAACTGTCGCTTTTACGATGCCTACTTCAAATGG
>JAHDGD010000259.1 GCA_020627825.1 Saprospiraceae bacterium | reverse complement strand
TCGAGGTTTGATCTGAAACAAAACGCAACTTAATTTTAGCACTTGCGTGACTATATAAATGTAAAGAATGTAAGTAGTCTCTGTGCGAAAATATAAGGCTATGGCCACCGCAATCAATAAGAATCCATGAATAAATAAAGCGTAATAAAAAAAAGGCTTGGCTTTCTGATTAATGATATAATATAGCTCAGCAGGAATCACGATAATAATAAGTGCTGCAAGCACTGAGATAGGAAGAAAAAATTGTTTATCGATAAAATCAACACCAAATAAAGGCAAATAATGCAACCCACAATAGAGCCCTATTCCCAGGATTATCCCAACGCCTACTAATTGCCAAAACACTTCGTTTAATGCAGTTCTAAAAGAACTTTTACTTTCATTGATCTTAGATAAAATTGCAGAAGAATAAGCAAATGTAAAAACGAAACTTCCTGTATATGCTAAAAACAATGCGTATTCCAATTGTCCGACCTCATCTCGTGTCATATAGGAATGAATAAATAAAACCCCTAATAGAAAATTCACCCCAAATCTCAATACTGCATTTAGCTGATTGGTTCGGATGTGATCGGTTAAAAAAGAGGATATAAAGGTCCGCATATTACAAAGTAGAGAAAAAAAGTTATCTTCGTTACATGAAATGTAAGGATTATAGTGCGTTAACTCAAGATGAACAAGATTTAGTTGCTGCTTGCTGGGAAGCTCAAGAATTGTCGTATGCCCCATATTCTAAATTTTCTGTTGGATGTAGTTTATTGATGTCCAACGGGAAAATTATAAAAGGAGCGAATCAAGAGAATGCGAGCTATCCTTTGTGTTTATGTGCTGAGCGAGTTGCCTTATCCTATGCTGCAATGCACTATCCCACTGAGAAGATTAAAGCATTAGCAGTCAGTACTTCTGCCGCTTTAGAAACCGATCAAAAACCAGCGCCTCCGTGTGGTGCTTGCCGTCAAGTGTTATATGAATACAGCGCTCGTCAAAAAGAAGATTTTCAAATCGTCCTAGTTGGAAAGAACAATAAATGCTGGGTATATGAATCTATACACGAATTATTGCCGCATACGTTTGATGCTGAATTTTTAAAAGATTGATTTACTCTATAAAAGTAATCTTAACAAAAAACTTCTTATCAACTACACCAAGCGTTTCTGCAACTTTGGGAGAAACAATCAATTCCACATTGTTCTTGTAAATGCGTTCAGGAATATTACCTACTACCTTAGCAATAACCATACGATCTAGCATCGGATTATAAATTTCAATGTACGAACCTTTTTTAGCTGTTGCATGTAAAGCAAATAAATTCGTTTTATCTTTCGACCTGCTGTTCCATTGAGCTCTGATTTTAGCAGACTTAATGGTAGGCTTTCCATCATAATCCCCTTTATAGATATTATTCCGTGCTTCAAACGGGTTGGTACTTAGTTCTCGAACAATCTCTTCTTCAACCATTTCCACGCCTTCAACCTTTTCCTCTTTTTCACCTGTAGGTTCAATTGATTCAGTTGAAACAACCTCAGGTGCTGTACCATGCGTATTATGATCAGAAACCTCCTTTATCTTTTCCGCATACGTATCTGTTTGTACAGTAGAAATAGTTTCAGTCTTTTGAACTTGAGGATTTACATTTCTTTCAGGAATATGTTCCACCACTGTTTCCTGAGGACGTGTACTTACGATTTTTTCGAACTTCATTGGTTCTTGTCGGTTCTTTTTCAGCGCAATCTCTCTTCGCTGCTCTACAGGAATATAAGGCTTTACAGTAGGTTGTGAAGGTGTAGCGTTGCTTCCTGCAAAATCCACTTCAATGCCTTTATCAGTCCATGCTAATTTCGATTTATAAATAGGATCATATTCATACCATCCCACTAACAGTTTTTGCCCTACACTTAACTCCATAGTTTTCAATTGATTGATATCCATGACGTTTTCTATTTTCTGATTGAAATAGACCTTACTTATTCTGAATAAATTATCTTTTGCTTTAACTGTATAAAAAACAGGAATGTAGTGTTTAGTAGGAGAAAGTTTTCTTTCGCTTATCAACATATCCGTATTTATGGGAATATTCACTGATTGAAATTTCTTCACATTACTCAGTTCAACGCCTGGATTTGCTTTTGAAATAAGTTGCATATTGGTATTGAAGAACTTCGAAAGCCCATAAATGGTTTGATTTTCTTTGAGTTCGTGCGTGTAAACGATTCCAAAATTATCCGTAGAAGTAAGGACCATTTTTTCTGGTATCAAATCGGAATGTGCGTAAACAGCAGAAGCACATAATGTGATACACACTATGAGGCAAAATTGAGATAACAATTTCATAAATATCGGTTTAAGAACTACAAATATATTAATAAAATTTATAATATGTAATAATTTATATTCTATTTATAGCAAAAATCTTGCCACAAAGTTGCTTCTTGGGGAATAGAGGGTTATATTGAAGCTACTATTAAAACAGAAAAAATGGCAGGTAATTGTGTGATCATCCCAGCGAGAATTGATTCATCTAGATTTCCAGGTAAACTATTGAAGGAAATCAATGGAAAGAGTATTTTACAGCATGTTTTCGAAAATGCAATGAAATCTAGTCTCGTGTCCAAAGTCCTTATTGCAACAGATAGTAAAGCAATTGCCGTCCATTGTCAAAACAATAAGTTGGATCATATGATGACTCGTTCCGATCATATCAGTGGGACAGATCGCGTTGCAGAAGCTGCTAATTATTTAGAGTCTACTTTTGAAACGATTATCAATTTACAAGGGGATGAACCCATGGTTACAGCAAAAGAAATAGATGCTTTGATCCATTTGATTTCAGCAAAAAAAACAGGTATATCGACACTATACGCTATAAAAAAAGGAATCCCTTCCAATCCCAATGAAGTAAAGCTAGTTACGGATAAAAATGCTCGTGTACTTTATTTTTCAAGATCACCTATACCCTATCAAAGAGAATCTACTGCTGAGTATAGTTACAAACATCACATAGGGATGTATGGCTTTCGCCCAAAGGTCTTGCAAGAATTATCTCATCTTGGTGAAGGTCACCTAGAAAAAAAGGAACGACTGGAGCAATTACGTTGGATGGAAAATGGGTATGCTATTTATGCTGCTGAAACAAAGTATAGTGGTTTTGGAATTGATACCCCAGAAGATTTAGAGCGAGCAAGAAAGTTAATGGCTTGATCCAGTCGACTGGATAAAGTAAGTTTATTTGATCATCTAACTCCATATAAAATCTAATCAACCTAAAACCCAACTTAACCATTAAACCGAATTATACGTTTAACAATCAATTACGGACATAAATTACGTCAAAGTCAACGCTTCGCTGGCGTTTTCATATTACCATAGCGCTGTTCGTCCCTTTCCTCACAAGATCCTTATTATGACTATTTGCTTGATGGGCAGTGTTATGAATTAATGAGGCAATAAGATATGTGAATTGATAAATTAACCATACAAGTGCGCTACTACACCATAATATTAAAATTACTCTTAATATAACACAAAGCCCCAACAAGACGCAAAATACTCACTATCAGTTAGTTGAAAAATATTTTAAAATAAACAGAAAAAAAGTGGAACGAAATGAAGGGTTCATTACACTAATAGAGAAAGAACCTATGAACGTATACGAACTACAATGTGGAGGCTATTACAGAATTGAAAGTTTGGCTTCTTCCAGAAACTGTTATTTTGAAAAAGAAGTTGAGATTGAAAAATGTAAATCCTTATTTAAAAGATATTTATCGAGCTATATTGATGTTCATA
>JAHDGD010000258.1 GCA_020627825.1 Saprospiraceae bacterium | reverse complement strand
TTTTACAGGAAATGATTAGGAGAAGGAGTGAAAAGATGTAGGGTGTTTTCATAAATATTAATTGATTCTTAATTATTTTTTTACCCTCATCCCCTGCCCTTCTCCCATAGGAGAAGGGTGAGCTTATTATATTAAATCTACCATTATATCTTTCTCCCTTCTCCTGTAGGAGAAGGGTTGGGGATGAGGTAAAATACATAAAACTTTAACAATGTATCTCCCTTCTTTTAAAGGAGAATTTATGCTGAGCGTTGCCGAAGTAGGGCTGGGGATGAGGTATTTCTTTTCCCACTTATTTCTTCAGAGACACAATAAATGCACTTAATCTACTTAATACCGAATCCAACTCATTCTTCACTTCACTATTTGTAAATCGAATCATATGATAGCCGTGTAGTTTTAATTCTTCTTCTCTATTTAAATCATGAGCCTCATAATCTTTATGATATAAACCATCAATCTCAAGTACTAATTTATATTCAAAACAATAAAAGTCAACAATGTAAAACCTCTTCTCATTTGCAAACTTTCTAACTTCAATTGGTTTTTGGCGTTTAAACTTTAAATTTTGAAAATTTCTATTACGTAATTGTTGCCAAAGTATTTTCTCGGATTCCGTTTGATTCTTTCTTAGCCTACGAGCTAAGTAAACAGATGTTTTCATAAGTGCAGTGTGTTTCTCAAAAGTATACAAATAATTAATAAAATTCTTTTTTACTCCCTTCTCCTTTAGGAGAATTTATGCTGAGCATCGCCGAAGTAATGCTAGGGATGCTCTCCCCCTAATTACATCCTCACATCCAGATCCAATCGAACCCTACTTCCATTCTCCTCAAACGCACCCATACGTACCAATTGATTCACCTGATATACCTTCATGACCAATTTTGCATTTTTATTAATTGCATATGCTGCCACAAATTCAAATCCATTCATATTCGTCAAACGACCATCCGGAGAATTAAAATCGGAATAATCCCATCTTGCCCAGTCATTTTGTGCCATATAATCTAAAGCTGAAAATCGTTCCAAATACGCATAAGTGAGCGAAAAGAAATAATCATTTTTCTTTTTAGTTTCCCCCCATTTTAATCCCGCAACAAAACCCGTTTTTTCATTTTTTAAAGCGTCCGGAATATTGACATCCGATGCGTAATCTTCCACATTATAATACCAATCTAGTTCGAATTTAAATGCCGACTTTGGCAAAAGAGTTACTCTTGAACCTACATGAAAAATAGAATAATCCAATGATGGTGTGAAGACATTATCCGGAATATAATCGATGTTTCGAAAGCGATAAAAGGATGGAAATAATTCAAGGCGTTCATTAAATAATTTCATATGCGCTTGAATTCCTTGAACGTATTCGTCTGCATCGAAACCAGCGCCGGACGCTCCTATTATATAATGTCCCGCATTTATTGCAACAGATTGTACAACATCATTTCGAATAGGAAAAACATAGCTTCCATATACTCCTTCTGGATAAACATTATCACTCCAAAACAACTCATTGTTCCGCTCAAACGAAAAATCATATTTTCCTAGCCAAAAACTGAATTGCTTGATGTTTCCTTTAAAATATACTTTCTCAAATCCCAAAGGTAAAGTGCCAAATTCCTCGAATGCTGTTCCCAACGTCAATTGTGGATCTTGTTGTTTCCTTAAATCTCCCGTTCGAATCCTAAACCCAAATGAATACCAATCTTGCGAATATTTTAGTCCTGTTCTTAATCGATAACGTAGTCTCGTTCTATTGGTGCGAAATGTTCCATCGGATCGCCTAGAATTCCAGTCTTGCTCTATCCGAAAACGAAAGTCCCCTTCTTGTTCGATCCTTGAAAAAATAGAATCAAGTTGTGCGTGCATTATACAAGCAAAAAACAAGCAAACTAAAAACCCTATACTTTTTTTCATATATCGATCTATGTGGGGCATTCCTTATTATTTCGTCAAGAGATAGGTGAACGCAGCACACACATTCCATATCACATCCTTCCCCGCTTCATCTATATGTACATCTTCATCTTCCTCTTGTTCCGCATCAACCAGTACGTCTTCTACAAATGCCAAAGCTTCTTCTTCATCCACTAAGTCAAATATCGGGGTGACTCTCTCCTTGAATGGTTTCTTGATTCCTTCTTCATATAATTGCCACATCTTCTCTTCTGCATCGAAATAATCGGTCAATACAATCGGCTGAACGGCACCTTTTTCCAATTGCATACATTCATTTAGCACATATAATATGAACAACAATAAATCTTTCTCTGGATCACTAATTAAACTATATACTTCTCGTTCCACATACGCCAAAAAATCTTCTTGACCTTCATTGAATCGCTTGCGAATCTCTTCACCATACGCCTCACTTTCCGATACTTTCTCCAGTATGTCTTCTACCGTTTTTTCTTGAATAATCATTCGCTTACTTCTTTAATGAGAAAAAATCCCTCTTCTCCCTGTTTTTGATATAATGGCATCAATAATAAACAATCTTTATCTACTGCAACAGGTCCATTGATGTCATCAGCTATTTCTTGGCCTGCTTTTAACCGTTGAAAATTCTGAAAATGAGGCCGCATCTTAAATTGATCCGCTTCTGTTATGTCATGTCGCTCAATCAACTCAGCCACTTTTGGAAGATTTTTGCAAAATTCGATCAACAATTGATTGTGCCTATTCTCTACATCACTATCTCGCACCGATCCTATGATACGCATACAATTTGTTATAGCAGCAATGGCTCGATTCACTGATAATGGCTCATCATGTTGTCCGCTTTCGAATGTCATCGCAACGGTAGGCACTCCCATATTTTCTTCTTTAAAATAATGCAGCGTAGTCCCTTGTATTCCCTTCAGAAAACCTTTTATCACTGGAGCATGTAAGCCCACAGCAATATCGATACTTTCTTTATCTTCTGTTGTTATGCAAAAAATCCCATCTACAGAACTGGTGGTATGAAGATCCAGAATATATAGCTTTTCAGGCTTATAGAGCTCTATTTCTTTCCGCACCGCCCTTATGATCTGAACCAACTCCAAGTCCTCATCTTGTAATTCCGACTCATCCCTCAACAATAATTGTTCGATCTGATCTTCTTTGAATTGTCGATTGAGATCTTTTCGGAGATATCTTTTCTTTTGGGCGAAAGCCTGAATATTTCCCACCATTCCTACTAGCTTCCCTTTATACGAAAAATGCTCATTCGTTATGGGTTCTACTTCTAGCATCTTAAACATCAATTCAAGTGCTTTTTTACCCGCTGGTTCATTACCATGCATCGCCCCAAAACATATCAACAAAGGCCCTCTTTCTTCCCCTTCGTAACGTCCTATTATTCTCTCTGAAATCATAAGCCCACAAAATTAAAAATAGTATTTATATTCCCTACCTTTACCCCGTGAAAATACTGTTCATAAGGCTAAGTTCTATAGGTGACATCGTGATGATGACGCCCGCCGTGAGGTGCTTAAAGCTACAAAAAGACGCCGAAATTCACTTTTTGACTAAGGACCATTTTACCTCTATTTTAAGCGCTAATCCATACATTGATCAAGTCATTCCATTTCATAAATCGAATACTGCATTGATTCGAAACTTGAAAACAGAACAGTATGATTTTGTGGTAGATCTTCACAATAACATTCGCTCTTCAAGGATACGGCGAAAATTGAAAAAGCCTTTTTCGAAATTGCATAAATTATCTATTCACAAAGAGGTTCTTATTCATACAGGTATAAGCAATTTACCAAATAGTCACGTGGCGCACAGAGCTCTTG
>JAHDGD010000053.1:12223-23107 GCA_020627825.1 Saprospiraceae bacterium | reverse complement strand
GGTGCAATAGAGAGTTCAGCGCTTCCAGTAACGGCTATAAAACGTTGTTGATTATATGATGAATCATTCTGAGCAATTAAAAAATAGGGTAGAGCAAAAAAGATCGTGTAAAATATAGTTTTAGTCATTTAGCTATCAATATTTATATATAATTGTTTTTGCATTTTAATTAAATTCTTCAATCCATTTTGTAACTTCATTCCAGGCTAATTTTCTTCGTCCATCCTCATAATGAATCAAGCCGATCGTCGCTAGACTTTCTCCTAAAGCTTCAACATATATTTCTTGAATATCTTCACCTTCAAAAACTTGAAGATAAAAATCAATTACATCTGGTGACCAATCGACTAATTGAAAAATATTTGCAGTTTTTATTCTTGGTTCTGCGTTCATTTCTTGAAAAAACGTTTCAAAAAATCGTTGTTGCAATTCCTCTGAACTATTTAAGATATTTTCACCAGCATGCAGACCAAGTTCTTGTATAATGATGTTTTTTTCGCCTGAAAATTGCAACATCTTTTGAATGTCTCGTCGAACTTGATTTCTAGTTTTTACCTTTGTAAACGGAGGTAATAAGGTGGCTTTTGATCCATAGAAATTCCAGCAAGCAACATCACATTCTTGCAAAATTTCTTTTATTCCAGGCTTATTATTTGAGGCAAGACTTCCTTCTGCAAAAGTAACAGTTACAGCTATGTTTTTGTTAATTGAATGAATATGTTGACGAACGTTCCTTACAAACTCTAAGATATCTTCATGTAAATTAGGAATTTCACCAAAGTTATTGTCAGCTTCATTAGTTATAGATATTAAGTAACCTTCATATTCTACTAACATGGGGATAACCCAATCCATCAATTGATTGAATCTATCAATTACAGCAGGTTCATCAAAACTTAATCCCTCGAGATCTTGAGGAAGTAAAGGACCTTCACTATCGTATGCTGAAATAAGTAAAAAAGTTTGTAAATTTTGTTCTTGCATTTCAGCAAGTTGTGATTCTAAAACACTTTTATCATATACATTCGCTGACGTTTCTAATTCTTCCCAATCAATTTGTAATCGACCAACCGACATTCCAAGACTTTTTGCCTCTTCCCATCTTGCATCAATTGAATCAATGGTAGATTCAGGATGTGATGAATTAAAGCCAATAATCATCCCTACATCTTTTTCTTTTTTCAATAATGGAAGTTGTCCAGCTGTGCTATCAATAATAGGTATTACCTCCTCTATATCATCACAGCTAGTTATTCCCACAAAACTTAACACCATTAAAGGGATACATAAAATGGAAATGGATTTAATTCTATTAGATTCAAAAGACATAATATTGAGGTTTTAATAAGAACGTTATTTTTTGTTTGATATTATTTTTCAATAAAAAGAAACGGATCGATTTTAGTACTGTCGTCCAGTTAAACAAGTGCGGGTTCCCTTTTTTAAATATTTTGTAGATCGGGTTTCAAATCGTATTTTTCTGCTTACAATTCAATCAATTATGAAACGAAACATCTTCTCAATCCTTTGTTTTTTATTTTCGTTAGGATTATGCGCTCAAAATAATGGTCTTATTTTTAATGGTGATAATGAAAATTTAGTTGTTCCACATAAGCCTGAATTTAATCTTCAGAATAATTTTACTGTTGAAGCTTGGATTTTAGCTTCGGAATGGAAACCAGAATTATGGCGAGGCTCCATAATTAATAAGGATGGTCCGAATCCAGATTCTGGTTGGGCACTTCGATGTGGAGATAATGGTGTATTATCGTTTGTTGGAAATGTCGATGGTACTTGGCTTGAGGTTTTTACTACCCCTATAATGAATGCTAATCAATGGCATCATGTCGCAGCAGTCATTGAAAATGGGAATGTATCTCTTTATTTAGATGGTCAACCTGTCATTTCAAAAACCTACAGTGGTACTTTAATCGGAAATGAGCTGGATTTACATATAGGAGCATCTGCCGGATTTGGTGAAAGACATTTCGATGGAGTAATTGATGAAATACGAATATGGAATACATCTAGATCGGGAAGTGAGATTGCAGATAACACAACTACGGCATTTACAGGAACAGAAGATGGATTGGTTGCTTATTTTAATTTTGATGAAGGGATGGGAACAACTGCTATTAATTTGGTAGATCCAGCGTGTAGTGCATCGTTTTCTAATATGGATGAATCAAACTGGGTTGACGGATATACCATTCCTGAATTTGATGTCACACCATCTAGAATTTCAGGACTTGACATAATTAATTTAGCAGATCGTCCTATTGCTCTTAGTGTAGATCTTCAGAATATAGGTCAGAATACGTTAACAGAAATTCCTATGGAAGTGTATGTTGATGGGAATAAAGTTTTAGAAGAATCTTATACTGGAGATTTAGCATCGACAGAGCTAACGACATTTACATTTTTCACACCAATTGATTTGACTTCTTTTACAAATCCTGAAATTGAAGTAAGAACAGTTATGGATAATGATGGTAATGGATTGAATAATTCGACATTTACCAAAGTTGTATCAGCTAATGGAAATTTGATTCGGATCTTTGATCAAGTTCAACATAGTTTTGGTGGTGAGGGTCGAACGCATAATTCCTCTGTTATCTTACCTGCTGATATGTCTGTTTATGAAACGCTATTATTGCATATTTCAGTAGATTGCCCAACAACAGGATGCGATCCTTGGGATCAAACGGCTAAACTTGAAGCGTTTACTGAAAAAGGTAATTTTGAGATTGCACGATATATTACACCATACGGAAAAGCATGTGGTCCATGGACAGTCGATATTACAGATTTTAAAAATATCCTTCAAGGAGAAGTTGATTTTAGGTCATTTATTCAAGTTTGGGGAAACTCAGGCTGGCTTGTTACGATGGATCTTGAACTTATTGAAGGAACAATTGATAGACCATATTCAAAAATATCACCATTATGGGAAACGGATTATCATGTTTATGGAGATCCTGGAATTGATGATAATTTAGATGTCCAAACAATTCTTACTGAGCCCAATTCAGAGGCTTCACATATTAGAATGACTATTTCTGGACATGGTCAAGGAAATACAATGAATGCTGCGGAATTTTCGAATTTTACACATAATTTTATTGAAAATGGCAATAACATTAATGCACATAATGTGTGGAAAGATGATTGCGCATTCAATCCTTGTGATAATCAAGCGGGAACATGGACCTTTAATCGAGCAGGTTGGTGTCCGGGTCAAGAAGTACAACCGTACATTGTAAATACATCTGAAAATGCAATTGCAGGAGCATCTGTTGAGTTCGATTACGAATTACAAGATTATACAAATTTATTAAATACAGGATATAATGGAGGCTCTCATACAGAGCCACATTACCGTATTTTTTCATATTTCGTTGAATCAAGTTCTACACGTTATGAAGAGTATTTTAATGTTGCTGTAAATTCTATAGAAGCAGAAATTTCAGGTTTAGCTACAGATCAACAACTTGATAAATTAACAATGAACATAACAAATACAGGCTCCCAGCCACTTTCTAATATAGTTGTTAGTTACTTTATCAATAATACGTTTATTATAGAAGAAGATTTTAATGGAACACTTGATGTTGGAGAAACTGCAACGCACGAATTCCAGACATTGATGGGATTCGAACCGAATATGTATAATAATATCTTTGGAGTAGTGTCACAACAAGAAGATGAATATGGAGGAGATGATATTGCAAAAACAGAGGTAAATCCAGAATTAAATACATCTGTAGAAGTGATAGAAAATCATGATATAAAGATTTATCCAAATCCATCTCAAGGAGAACGTATAAAAATAGATTTTGGGGTATTGAGTTTTGAGGGAAAGATGTCTATTTATGATCAGTCAGGAAAATTGGTAAAAGAGCAACAAATTGCAGGATCAACTTCAAGCTTTAATATGGAACAAAGTGGTCTTTATTTCATAACGTTTACTGGAACAGATGGTCAGCAAGTAACAAAAAAATTGATCGTTCATCCGTATTAAAATGTATTCATAAAAAGATAGTCATGCTTCGAATAAAGACTGGATTTATTGTCTTTTTTTTGTTACAGTTTCTTTTCCTATCTGCTCAATATACTGTGAAAGGTATTGTAGTCGATGAGCAAACACAAGAAGGACTTATTGGTGCAGTTGTACAAGAAAAAGGAACAAGTAATGCAACAATAACAGATATAGATGGAAGTTTTACCATCATTGTTTTAAATGATCAACAATCATTAGTTGTATCATATCTAGGGTATAAATCACAGAATATCGAGATTAATGGACAAGCTGAAGTACAAGTTCGTCTTGGTACAGATGGATTGCAATTAAATGAAGTCGTTGTTACAGAACTTGGGATAGAGAGGCAAAAAAGAGAACTTGGCTATTCCTCTGAAAACTTTTCAGGAGATGATATAGCTCGGTCCAATGCGCCAAATGTATTAAATGCTTTAAGTGGAAAATCAGCAGGTGTTCAGATTGCCTCTCCAAATGGGGTAGATGGTGGAACATCTAGAATTATTATAAGAGGGAATAATAATATATCTGCAAACAACCAACCATTGATTATAGTAGATGGAGTACCTATAGAAAATGATCCGGGTCTTACAGACATTGGAAGAGGAACGGACTGGGGCTCTGCAATTAATACTATTAATCCTGACGATATAGCGTCAATTAATATTTTAAAAGGACCTACTGCTTCCGCAAAATATGGAACTAGGGGGGCAAACGGAGTTATTCTTATTTCAACTAAGAGGGGATCGAAAAAGAAAGGGCTCGGAGTTCAATATAGTGTAACCCATAAAATCATTCAACCTTTCCGTTTTCGAGATGTCCAAAATAAATATGGAGCAGGAGGACCGATTAGCCTTCTAGAACCTACATTAGAAACAAACAGTCAAGGAGAATTTATTTATCCTAAAGCAGTTCATGTAAATAATGGTCCTTTTGGTAGACCAACAACCGAAACATTTGGATTTTATTCAACAGGAGTTTCTTGGGGACCGGAGCTAGATGGTAGCATGGTGAGATGGTGGGATGGTGAATTGCGATCATGGAGTCCTGAGGAAGATAACCTCAGGTTATTCTTTAAAAACGGAACAACAACCAATCACAATATCAGCTTTTCAAATGGTGGAGAATTCGGAAACGTAAGATTATCTCTTACCAATCAAAGGCATGATGCAGTTATTCCAAATTCAAATTTTAGTCAAAATACAATTAACCTAGGTTCGAAGTTAAATGTATCAGATAAAATTACGGCTGACGTAGCCATTTCATATATACATTTTAATCGTAAGAATAGCCCTTCTTTAGGTGATGATAATAATGCGTCGTTTGGAAAGGGAATTTTATATTCTTGGCCTAGATCTTATAAAGGAATAGAAAAAGAGGTGAATATTAATCCTGATGGCACACGATATAATTATGGCGGAAATTATCCATTTTCTTTTTCTCCACCTCATTTATGGTGGAATACGTTTCACCAAAATACTTATTTATCAAGGAATAAATTAATTGGATCGGTAGCCTTACATTATGATTTTACCAATTGGTTGAGAGCGACTGGGAGATTGGGAATGGATTTAAATATTAATGAATTCGAACAGCGATTTGATCCTATTGATTTAAGCGGAACAAATGAAGCGGTTTACAGTAATGAATTGGTTAAAGATCAAGTTACAAATAATGAATTCTTAATCACCGCATATAAAGATAATTTCTTTTTAAATGGTTTCCATGCAAAAGTATCTTTTGGTGGAACTGCCTGGGCTCGAAATCAATATGGAATAAAAGCTACAGCTAATAATTGGGAGAATCCATGGCTGTTTTCATTTAACAACGTTAGAGAATTAAGACCAGAGAATTTACCTTCTGAAATTCGATTTGATAAAAAGATAAACTCTTTATTTAGCTTTTTAAATTTGTCCTATAAAGATTATATTTTTCTTGAGTTATCGGGGAGAAACGATTGGTCTTCTTCGCTTCCATTGGAATCCAATTCTTATTTCTACCCTTCAGCATCTCTTAGTTTTTTAGTTACAGAAGCTGTGGATTTAAATTTATCGTGGTTGAGCTTTCTAAAGTTAAGAGGAGCATATGCTAGAACGGCTTCAGACACCAATCCTTTTCAAGTTGATTATATTTTTGAAACATCTACATTTGGAGGCAGCCAATCCGCGTCATTTCCAAATACAATTCCACCTTTAGCATTACGACCTCAGCAAGCAAATTCGTTCGAAGTAGGTACAACGATAGGGTTATTTAATGACCGTGTAAATATTGATTTTACGTATTATCAGATTAATTCTTTCGATCAGATTCTTGACGCCCCTGTACCTGTATCTTCAGGAGCAAGTACGATTCGCATCAATACGGGAGAACTAGTAAATAGAGGAATTGAAGGAATTATTTCTGCAACACTATTGAAAGGTAAAAAGTATTATTGGAATACAGGATTTAATTTTAGTAGGAATAGAAATATTGTAAAATCACTAGGAAATGGTGCTGAGTTTTTGGAATTAGGAAATATATGGGGATTGAATGGACCTGCTATTGCAGTAAAAGAAGGAGAGGAGTATGGTACAATTTATGGTTATGATTATGTTCGTCATCCTGATTCAGGTCTGCCGATTTTGAATGATGCTGGAACCCATTATTTGGTTTCAGAAAATAGGGTTCCTGTGGGCAATGCATCTCCAGACTTGATAGCGGGATGGAATATGAAATTTGGGTATAAAAACGTTTCCTTGACTACATTAGTAGACAGCAAGATTGGAGGAGATATTTATGCAGGATCTTATGTAATTGGTCTACAAACAGGACAGAGTCCGGAAACTTTATTGGAGCGTGATGGTGGAGGGTTGCCTTATACAGACCCAGATGGAAATATCCGGAATGTAGGAGTAATATTACCTGGGGTGTATGCAGATGGTACGCAGAACGAGAAGGTGGTTCATTATTATTTTAAGTATGTTCCGAATGCAGGGGGATGGGGGCCTTTTTTAACAACTCCAGGGATACTTGAAAATAACTGGGTAAAAATGCGTGAAGTTGCCCTTAATTATTCTTTACCAGATAAATGGATCAATAAAACGAAAGTCTTTCAATCTCTTGATGTTTCTTTAGTGGGAAGAGATTTATTTTATATCTATTCTTCTTTACCAGATCGGATTAATCCTGAAGGGACCAATGGTGCAGGAAATGCTCAGGGTCTAGAATGGGCTTCATTTCCAGGAATGAGATCATTCAGTTTTAGAATATTAGCTAATTTATAATAAGGATCATGAAAAAAATATCATCATACATTATTTGCGTTTCCTTACTAATAGGTTTTCAATCGTGTCAAAATGGATTTGAAGAATTAAATAAAAATCCATTTTCTCCTACAGAAGTGTTAGATGGACCATTATTTAATGAAATTATTTCATCCTTAAGACTTGGTCATAATCGACAATTATATGTTCATAATGAGAAATTATATAATGCAACACAACAAGGTGCATTAACAGCAGAAATCTTCCCTAATGTAACAATTGGTACAGAGGATTTATGGCAAAATTATTATCGTGCTTTAGGAAATGCTCGAGAATTAGAACGTAGGTTTAGCGAAGAAATTGATGATCCAGAAATAGTGCACAATGTGAAAGCTCAAGTGAGAATCATAATGGCGTACAAGACTTTTACGATGACAGATCTATTTGGTGATATTCCATATTTTGATGCGGGTAAAGCGTTTGATGATATTGATAATTTGCGAGTAGCTTTTGATGATCAAGAAGAAATATATAAATCTTTAATTGAAGATTTGGAATGGGCTTCAAAACATATAATCAATGCAGGAAATCCTGTAACTGCATCAGGAAATGCTATGGAAACATTTGGTGAGTTTGATACCTTTTTCAATAATAATTGGAGTAAGTGGATTAAATTTTCAAACTCATTACAGCTTCGATATTTGATGAGGGTGTATGAAAAAGATCCAGAGTATGTTATCCCAAAAATTTCTGAGTTGCTTAGTTCAGGAGCTAGTTTTTTAGCAACTGATGAAGATATAGTGATGCATCCACGTGAACAAAACTGGGACAACTGGGGTGTTAATTGGTCTTTTCGTGAACATAATAAATTACGTTTGGGAACTACAATGTGGAATTTTATGACAGAGAACAATGATGTTATAGACCCAAGACTTAATATCTTTTTTGAAACAAATAATGAAGATAAATGGGTTCCTTTTCCGCAAACTAATAACGACAACGCTGAGCAGTCAGGAGGAGAACCTTATCAACCTTCTAGAAGAGATGCTTCTTATTTTAATAAAGGACAGGATAATATTTATGCAAATTTTAATTATTATTTAATCCGTGATAATCAAGATATACCAGAGATCATTATGACTTCAGCGGAAGTGAAGTTTTTGTTAGCTGAGATATTCTTAAGAGGCATAGGTACTCCTAGTGATGTTTTCCTTGCTGATTTTAATTACAACCTTGGAATGTTTGATTCGCAAAAGTATTGGCAAAACACTATGTTGAATTCAAGTATATGGATTAATAATAGAGTTGAATTAAGCACAGGTATTCTTGCGACGGTATATAATCATCCTCGGTATAATTTTATGATGGCAGATTCAGATGAAACTCGTCTTAAGATGATTTATGCACAACGTTGGGTAGATTCTTTTCGTCAACCTTGGGAAGCTTTTTCTTTACTAAGAAGAACGAATTCCATTCCGAGAGAAGGAGATGACAATCAACTTTTTCGTCTTCAATATCCTCCCTCTGAAAGAAATAATAACGCAGAAAATTGGGGTATTCAAGCTTCAAAAATGGGAGCAGATGAAGAAAATATTCCAGTGTGGTGGATGACTGAATAATGCCATTTAATTTATTATCAACAAAATAGAATTTAACTGGTATATCTACTGTTTTATTATTTTTTGGATGTTATTTTTATTATTTGTTTTAACACATAATAAATAAATTCCTGGCGGTAGTTCACTTACATTAAGTGTTGTTGATTTTTTATTAACTTTTATCGAACGCAGGATTTTACCGTCAATAGTTATAAGGTTAATTTTATGAACGATATTCTTCGAATTAATATATAATAAATCTGTACAAGGATTAGGATAAATGGACATAGAAATAGGATCAATTTCTTTTGTCGAAACTTCTGTTTTGGGGTTAAACCCCAAAGAATGAGCATAAGCGTCAAAATCCCCGAAACCATATACATATCCATAGACACCTTCTGGCGCTGTTAATTGAGACGTTCCAGGACTCAAATCAATAGTTGCATATCGATAAGCTGTATTTCCAGGAAAATCAATAAATAAATTACTTATATCTATTCCATCCAAAAGAATATCAACAGCATTTTCAGTTTCGGTGAACAAGGTCATATAATTGCCTGAAAATGCTTGTGGAGAAATTTCAAAACCAGTTAGGTTTTCAAAAGATATACTGTTAATTCTATAGTTTGCAGAGGATAAATTCAACATAGTGGGATCTCCTATTTGACTTTCTGTACATAGTTGTGAAGGATTAAATTGTGTCACAAAAATTTTATTTGAAGAGGAGATTAAATGTGGGGCATCATATACTTCTTCTATAAACTCACCAGATTGTAAAGTTGTTAAGATATTTCCGTCAACATAAATTTCTGTATCATTTTCTAAAGCAAGTATTTTAAATTTGGAGACACCTTGATTTTTAAACGGAATAAGGGCATAAAAATCGTCCGCATAATCTACTGGGTAAACTTGATCATATAAATGATTGTCAGCAGATACTTCGCATAAAATAAACGCCTGTTTAGCTCCTGCAAATACGGCCAGTTTGGATCCGTTTAATGCAACTACTTTAGAACCGGTTAAATCATCTGCTGCTTGGATTTGATAACTATTTCCTGCATCAAGAGTGATGGTAAACGGAATATTTGCAGGTCTTAATCCAGCTGTAATTGCCGATGGCGTTATTTCAATTTCTGTATTATCTTCTGTTGCTACAATAACAAAGGAAGAGGGAGAACTTGCTGAATTTTTTTCATCTTTTCCTGCTGAAATCATATATTCATCAGATAATACGGAAGTAGGTAAAACCATGGTAGAAGCACAGAAATAAATACGATAATGAACTGCATGGACATTAACTTCTGTAGTTGTATTAATTCTTAAACCGAAATTTGCAATTGTTTCTGATCCTTGTGCATAAAAAATTCCTGGTGGTAAAGAATAAGATGTAACAGCATTTTCATCATATTCAAATTCGAATGTTAGTCCAGTAAAAGGTGCAGTAATGGTTGCAGATCCTGCCTCATCTGCTGATATATAGATGGTGAATTCAGGATCACCATTAAACACTAAATCAAGGTTTTCCATGTAAGCTAACCAGAATTCTGTTCCTTTAGTACCTGAAGATTGGCTGGAAAGATTGTATACAAAAAGAAGCGAAAAAAATATAGTTAGTACGTTGCGCATTTGAAAATAATTAGTCGGTAATAGGTTCATATTCAATATGGTATAAAACAGATATACTGAATAATAGTTTTCTATAATACGCTTAATTTTAATAGCTTTTATTAAAGAATTTTAAATCTTTACTTTCTTTTATTAAATATAAATGGAATAAATCTTGGAACTCTACTTTGATACATTTTATAGGCTGGATATTTACTAGAACTAATTTCTTCACTAAATTGAGAACTTCCGTAAAATAGAAGGATTAATAAAATAAAGCCTATTGCTGACCAATTGATCCATTGACCTGAAGCAGCTACGCTAAATAAATAAAAACAAATCCAAATGGATTGCTCAGCAAAATAGTTGGGATGACGAGAAAGCCCCCATAATTTATAATCAA
>JAHDGD010000053.1:0-12123 GCA_020627825.1 Saprospiraceae bacterium | reverse complement strand
GATTGCTCAGCAAAATAGTTGGGATGACGAGAAAGCCCCCATAATTTATAATCAATAAATCCTTTTTTATAAGGGGATATCAATTCTTTACCAGAATTAATTAAATCCCATTTTTTCGTTTGAAAGTCCCATTGTTGTTGGTCAGCTTTTGTTTCAAGAATAATAAAAAAGAGCATAGCGCCAGCAGCTAAAAAATCAAGTATTTGGACAGGATTTTCATTGTATTGAAATGCAATTATTGCAGGCATTGTAATTAATAATAAAAGCATATTTTGATAAACGGAGATAAAGAAAAAATTAAATATACGCCACTTCCATTTATTTTTGAACTCAGGTTTAGCTCTTAATATAGCCCATCTATAATCTTCTTTTCCTTCCCAAAATTTTATTGAATATCCACCTACTCTATTGAAATTGTATGTTAATCGAGTGCCCCATATTAAAACTAAGATTGACATTAAAATTAAGCGTATACTAAATTCGCCTTTATAGGCTATAATTATAGTATATACAATAGGTACAATACTCCATATTTTATCAACTTGACTGTAATTATTTGTCAATTCAGAAATAGTAAAGCATGTCATACTTACAGCAAGATAGATATAAAATAAAGTTTTTAAAGTATTCATTTCCTCTGCTCCTAGAGGTGTTCCTAGGAAATATGTGCATAGTACAATTAATAGTAAAGTACTTACTAAAAAAATTGATGTTTTAATGATATTCATTTGTTTTGGGGTTTTTTATTGAAAAGGAATTTCTTAGCAAATGATCCTTAAATATAAGATCAAAAATGTGTATTAATTTTGTCTAACATAATAAATTTTAATCACATTATTTAAATATATATGCTCACAGATAGCCAGGAGGGTCACCTTTCTTTTTATGTGTAAATTAATTTGATCTTTCCTTCAAGAAATTACTATTTTTCTTTTCCGTTCCCATCAAGTCTTCCTTTTTTTACACCTTTACGGTATCAATTTAACTATATGGCACTCAAACAAAAAGTATTACTTTCTTTAATTGCTTCTTTGACGTTAGGTCTTGCTCCATTTTCTCCTGAACCACATCTTTTCGGCAAAATAAGATGGTTACTTGGAGGTGGAGAAGGCATGAAATTAATGGATTACTGGGATCTTATTATGCATGGAGCTCCTTGGATTGCGTTATTATTTTTTAGTCTGCAATTTTTTATTAAAGGTGACAAAGTTGCTTTACGAATAAAGGAAGCTTTATTAAAGAAGGATACTATGATTATCGATGTACGTGAACCTCATGAATTTGCTCAAGGTCATGCAGTAAATGCTGTGAATATGCCTTTATCAACATTTGATTCCTTCATTCCGCAAATAAAAAAGAGTACTGGAACTAAAATTTTATATTGTAAAAGCGGTATGCGAAGTGCAGTGGCAACAGCAAAATTAAAGAAAGCAGGTGTTCAGGATGCATTAAATGCTGGAACGCTAGGAGCTTTAAAATAAGAACCTGACTTCATCTTGTTAACGAGTTTTTAGAAATACATGCTTTTACGAAAAAACCTTTTAACTGCCTGAAAAATCCATATTATATGTATACCCTATATTTAGTGTAGAATTATTTTCACGATGTATGCCATCTCCTTTGAAGACGCGATGAAATAAATAGCCTATTTGAATATTTCCTTTCGAAGAAAAGGAATAGCCTAAACCGATATATAATCTATTCTGGTCCAATACATTTGCCCCTATTCCTTCACCGAAACCTAAGAAAATTTCTTCGTAAGCTGCAGCAAATAGTTTTTGGGCTCCTGCTTCATTTTTTGTAATTGGAATACTTGTAAATAGTCGATATCGAAATCGTTGTCTAAATCTATATCCATTTGTTATACGATCCTGACTTTCATTAATCGAGGCATTCTGTAGAAAACGCTGTTCCAAACGATAGCGATGTTGGAAGGAGAAAAGTCCACTTGACTGTTTTAGTATCAATTGTTGCCAGATCCTATGTTCATCGAAGTGTGTTTCGATGGGTTGAAGACCATAAGGAAAAGATACTATCCAACCATACCCACCTGTTAACATTGTCGATTTGTTGTAGTGATAATCCAAGCCTATTCTTGCAAGAGATTGTTGCCAATCTGCTATCAAGCCACTTCTCCGAAACTGATATTCAGTATGCAATCCCCACTTATCATTCAGCTTATGGTTCCCGAAATACATATACCAAGAATTGAATTGATTTACTTCTTGACTTTTTAGAGCTCCAGTTCCTAAAATCAGACAAAGACATATCGTCCAATATTTTATCATACCCATGTGTTTATTTAATTATCTGCTATACTAACATGAAGAATGTAGTAGGGGTTTAATGTACTTGATGTAGGATTCTATTATGTTTAATGAAAGACAGTAAAAGGCATTAAATTCTTAAGTCCAATACACGTAAATTCGCCCTTTTACCTAGTGGATATACTTTCGTCGTAACAAGTTTGTCCAGCACCACTCCCAAGACGAAGGAAGAAACAGGAAAAAGTATAGTTTGAGGCATTAATTGTCCTTGAACTGCATCACCTATCCCACCGTATAATGCACTGACTCCGGCAAACGTATAAAGCAAACGCGAAAGATAAAACGGAATAGGGTTTTTAATTTTTATATGGGTGATATCTTCAATAAATTCTAACTTTTTATCAAGCTGTACGGTATTCGTGCCATGGTCCAACGCGGTGATTTTTGCCCGTTGCCATTCTTTAGGAAATTCATTGGTCTTATATACCAAGATATCTCCTAAAGCATATTTTTTAATCTCAAGAGAGTTTTTTATTTCAAGCTGTAAAAACATTTGGGCGTAAGCCCCATACGAAAAGAAGCAATAAACAAAAACAATACAAGGGATAATTTTTTTCATAATTGATTTCTTAAAACCTAAAAAAAGACGGGATTAAAGCTGTTCTACAATTTTTTGAAAACCTTTTATAACGGCTTTTTCCACAAAAGAAAATTTCGGCTCTTTTGTATGTATATAAACAATCATTAAATCTATGTGGAGGTTTTTCTCTTCCAACTTCTTCATTAACG
Source organism: Saprospiraceae bacterium (assembly GCA_020627825.1). Lineage (GTDB taxonomy): Bacteria > Bacteroidota > Bacteroidia > Chitinophagales > Saprospiraceae > JAHDFB01. Next base: position 9,067 of record JAHDGD010000053.1, on the reverse strand, counting down.
CTTCTCTATGTAGTCGAGCTGCCTCAAATATTCGCCTTCGATATCTATTTCTATGAACAGCTTTCTTGCAATTCCGTTTAGGAACTACAAAGCCAATATTCATATTCAGGTCACTTTCTTCTATTGATCGAAGTTGATAATGAAATCGTAATGGAAAAGATTTGAGCACTTTTCCTTGCTGGAAGATCAAGCTGATTTGCTTCCTACTTTTGAGGCGTTCTTTTTGTGAAAGGGAAAAGCGTGACATTTTTTATAATTCGAGACAAATATAGAAGAACTACTTCATACTGTAGGATTAATCAAATTCTATATCTTTACACATCAACATAATCAAAATCATGTCTATATGACAAAAAAAAGAGGGATTGATTTATTAAGAGATCGAAAGCATAGTAAATCTACTGCTTTTACGAAGGAAGAAAGACGAAAACTAGGAATCCAAGGCCTTTTGCCATATGCTGTTTCTACCCAAGACTTGCAAATGAAAAGAATTCTTGCAAATATGGAACGGAAACAAAACAACGTAGAGAAGCACATATTTCTTAGTGCTCTTGAAGATCGAAATGAACGTGTCTTTTATCGTTTATTGATTGAACATATTGAAACACTCTTACCTATAGTATATACACCGACTGTTGGTCAAGTATGCAAAGAATTTTCAGCGATTTTTAGAAAGGAAAAAGGATTTTTTATTTCACCAGACGATAAAGGAGACATTCAAAACATGTTTTCTTGCTGGCCTGAAGAAGATATTCGTGTTATTGTTGTTACAGATGGAGAACGTATTCTGGGGCTTGGTGATCTTGGTGCAAATGGAATGGGTATTCCTATAGGGAAGCTTGCGCTCTATGTTGCTGGTGCGGGTATTCACCCTGAACAATGTTTACCTGTCATGCTAGATGTAGGAACTAATAATAAAGATCTCCTAGAAGATGATATTTATGTAGGATATCCGCATCCTAGAATCGCAGGAGACGAATATCTTGAATTGGTCGATGAATTTATTCAAGCCGTTCAAGTTAAGTATCCCCGCGCACTGATTCAATTTGAAGATTTTCTTACGCCGAATGCCTATAAGATTCTGCATAAGTATAAGGATAAAGTGTTGTGTTTTAATGATGATATTCAAGGAACAGCTGCTGTTGCCCTTGCAGGAATTTATTCTTCTGCACGGATTACAGGAAGAGACTTGAAAGATAGTCGAATTATGTTTTTGGGAGCAGGTGCTGCCGCTACGGGCATTGCAGATTTATTGCTTACGGCACTAATGAAAGAAGGATTAACAAGTGATAAAGCCCATGACTTAATTTCATTTGTAGATATTGATGGACTATTGGTTGAGGGTAGAAGAAACCTGATGTCGCATAACATTCATTATGCTCGACAAGGTAAAGAAATGGATTTTATCGAAGCGATTAAAACCATAAAACCTCATATAATCATTGGCGCTTCAGGTGCGAAAGGAACATTTACGAAAGAAGTCATTGAATTGATGTCTGAACTGAATGAACGCCCTGTAATGTTCGCTTTGTCAAACCCAACATCGAAGTCAGAATGTACAGCTGAGGAGGCATATACTTTTAGTGATGGTAAAGTGATTTTTGCTAGTGGTTCTCCTTTCGATCCAGTGGAGTATAAAGGAAAAACATTTGTTACAGGACAGTCAAACAATGCTTATATATTCCCCGGAATAGGGCTGGCTGCCACGATTTGTGGAGCGAAAAGAATAGAAGATGAGTTTTTCTTGATTGCAGCAAAAGTACTTTCTGAACAAGTAAAAGAAGAGGACATAAAACAAGGAAAATTATATCCTAGTTTGAATGAATTGCGAAATATAAGTATTGAAATTGCAATGGCGATTATTGTAAAAGCAATGGAACTTGATATTGCTAGAGAATATGTACCAAAAGAATTAAGAGAATATATAGAGGAATATATGTTTGACCCCGTTTATTAAAACAGGAGTTTAGATCAGTTGTATTCCGTTATTGATAGTTAATCGTTTTTAATCTACCACCAAAAAAATGGTAAAAAAGAAATCTGCAAGTTTTGGGTTTTTACTGACGATTTTTATCACAGTATTTATTGATTTGCTCGGCATAGGGATTATCATTCCTGTTATTCCTGCTATCTTTTTTGAAGAAGGAAGTCAATTTTTTGATGGACAATATTCAAAAGAAACTATTTCTTATTTCTACACCATTTTACTTGCTAGTTATTCTTTTTTACAATTGTTCGGTGCTCCTATTTTAGGTGCTTTATCGGACAAGTATGGACGAAAACCTATTTTATTAATAGCCTTAGTGGGCACTTGTATAGGATACTTGTTGTTTGCTTATGCAATTGTAAGTAAAAACTTATGGTTACTGTTTTTTGCTAGAATGTTGCCTGGATTTACAGGAGGAAACATAAGCATCATAACGAGTAGTATTGCAGATGTAAGTGATGATGAATCGCGAACGCGAAATTTTGGATTAGTGGGAATGGCATTCGGAATAGGTTTTATTTTAGGCCCTATGATAGGTGGATTATTATCAGACAATACGATTGTTTCTTGGTTTGATCATCATGTTCCTTTCTTGTTTACTGCAGGCCTCACACTTTTAAACATAGGATTGGTCGTCTGGAGATTTAAAGAAACATTAACTGAGCGATTGAATACAAAAGTTTCAGCTTTTAAAGGCATTCAGAATATATTCAAAAGCTTTACGAATCCTAGGTTGAGAAACATTTTTATTATTGTTTTACTCGTTTCGATAGGATTTACTTTTTACACACAATTTTTCTCTGTTCTGCTGTATGAGGAATTTGATTTTAAAGAAAAGAATATTGGATTTTTGTATGGTTATGTTGGTATATGGTTGGCTATAACCCAAGGTGTTATTGTTCGTTTTCTAAGTTATCGGCTTCCGCCCAAAAAGATTTTATTGTATAGTCTTCCATTATTAGCACTTGGGATTAGTTTGATATATGTGCCTACCGAGGGATGGATGTTTTATTTGGTCAATCCGATTATTGCGATTTTTTATGGGATAAGTTCTCCGAATCTCACCAGCTTGGTTTCTGCGCAGGCTGATAAAACAGAACAGGGTTCTATTCTTGGTATAAATCAATCGATGAATTCACTGGGTCAAACCATTACACCATTGGTTGGAGGATATCTTTTAGTTGAAAGTGTTTATTTACCTATCATTGCTTCAGCGGTCATTATATTAATTGCTTTTATGCTTTTTACACGTTTTCGAACAAGTTTTACCTGAGTTAGCTCGCCACATTTTCAACAAAACGCCTTGAATAAATTGTTTTCTTAGATTTTTGCTTTCGCAATTTATCCCAAATTCACGTTAATAGGACGATTCGTTTTATATTTTATATTTTTGAGCCTTATTAAAAGGAATACAATGAGATCCATTTATTACATCACACTGTTATTAGCTTTTGTTGCTTTTTCATGTAAGCAATCGGAAAAATCTGAACCGCAACCTGTTAAAAAGCAAGAAATGGAGATGACGATGAAAAACATTTCAATAGAAGAAGCTGCAGAAAAAATTGCAGAAGGTCAAGCCATTTTTATTGATGTACGTACACCTGAGGAAATTGCAGATGGAATGATACCAGGTAGTGTCCACTTGGATTATAAATCATCTGATTTTAAATCGAAGTTGGCAGAACTTGACCGTGATAAAGAATATGTCATTTATTGTCGATCAGGAGGTAGAAGTGCTAAAGCATGTGACCTAATGAAAGAAATGGGATTTTCGAACCTTAGTAATATGGAAGGTGGGTTTACTAAATGGAAAAAAGGATAGTGAAATGGTAGAAACAGTAGAACAAATCTACACAAAGTGTCTTGCCCAAGGCGCATATTTTATAGAGAGTAATGGTGAAGCTGCGGTGATTGATCCATTAAGAGAGACGGAACCGTATATTCAAAGAGCAAAGGATAGGGGAGTTAAGATCAAGTATATTTTTGAAACTCATTTTCATGCAGATTTTGTTTCAGGGCACGTAAGTTTAGCAGAACGTACTGGGGCTGAAATTATTTTTGGGCCTGGAGCCCAAACAACTTATAAAATAAGAAATGCGCAAGATGGAGAAGTATTTCGAATCGGTGATCTTTCTATTACAGCCATTCACACTCCTGGTCATACACTTGAGTCAACGTGTTATTTATTAAAAGATAAAGACGGAATTCAGAAAGGGTTATTCAGTGGTGACACATTATTTATAGGAGATGTAGGAAGACCAGATCTTGCTCAAAAAAGCGGAGTGTTAACAAAAGAAGATTTAGCTGGAATGCTATATGATTCTTTGCGAAATAAGATCTTGCCTTTATCAGATGAAGTGATTGTCTACCCTGCACATGGTGCTGGTTCAGCCTGTGGAAAGAATATGTCTTCAGAAACTACGGATACATTAGGGAATCAGAAAAAGACAAATTATGCATTGGATCCAAAATTGACCAAAGATGCTTTTATTTCAGAATTATTAAATGGTCTTTCTGCTCCTCCTGGTTACTTTAAATACAACGTAGCCATTAATAAGTCAGGTTATAAAGATCTTAGTGAAGTCATGGAAAAAGGATATAGAGCCCTAAGCATCGAAGAGTTTAGTGCATTGAGTGAGCGAGAAGATGTATTGGTTTTGGATGTTAGAGATAAATTGGCTTTCGCCCAAAAACACATTAAGAATGCATTGAGCGTAGGAATTACTGGAAGCTTTGCTCCATGGGTTGGTGAGATGATTCAAGATATAAATCAACATATACTGATCGTAGCTCCTAAAGGACGCGAAGAAGAAACCGTAAAGCGATTATCGAGAGTAGGATATGACAACAGCATGGGATATCTTGATGCAACGATTGAAGAATGGGAGGTTGCTGGCAAACCAGTAGATTCTGTTGAAACAGTAGATGCTAAAAGCATGAAGAAGATTTATACAGAGCATACGAGTATTATTGATTTTCGGAAACCTTCTGAATATGAGAGTGGTCATGTAGAAGGAGTAAAAAATTTGCCGTTATCGGACATTCATGATCGACTAAATGAATTAGATAATAAGGAGACCTATTACATTCATTGTAGGTCAGGATATAGGTCTACTATAGCGGCATCAATTATGAAGCGTAAAGGGTTTAAAGTTGTTAATATAGTAGATAAAGTGGAGCACATTATAGAGGAACTAGTTACGGAATAATCTCTATAGATGTTATTATTTCAGCAATTAAAATCTGGGTATACGAAAGAGTCTTTTGGGAAAGATTTTATTGCTGCATTATCAGTTGTTATACTTTTAGTACCTCAAGGTCTTGCATATGGGCTATTGGCTGGATTTCCGCCAGAAAGTGGGCTTTACACAGGGATCGTATCCTTATTTATATATCCTTTATTTTCTAGTTCGAAATTTTTAAGTGTTGGTCCTGTTGCGCTTGCTTCTATTATTTTATTAAGTGGATTAAGTGCTTTTGCTGAGCCAGGCACTTCAGCTTATGTTGAACTAGGGTTATTCGTGTGCTTATGTGCTGGATTAATACAAGTTTTATTTGGAGTATTGAAGCTTGGTTGGTTGATCAATTTTCTTTCTAATCCAGTCATTAGCGGATTTATATCAGCGACAGCAATAGTGATTATAGTCAACCAACTGAATGTTCTACTTGGTGTGCCAATAGAACGTTGTAATAATGCATTTTTAGATTGTAAAGAAACGATTACATCATTGGGACAAATGAATGTGTATGCAGCGGCAATAGGAATACTTTCTATGATGGGTATTTTTGCAATGAAAGCTATTTCTCGAAAGATTCCTTCCAGCCTTGTAGTTTTTATTGGTTCAAGTATAGCTGCATATGTAATCGTTCAACAAGGAATAGAACTAGACCGAATTGGTACGTTTCCTTCAGGGTTTCCCTTACCTGAAATGCCTCAATTGGCTGGTAAAGATTTAATTGGGTTATTGTTATTGTCTTTGGTCATCGCATTGATGAGTTTTATCGATTCTTCTGTATTAGCAAAAAGCATGGCAACAAAGTCACAAGATCACCGAATTGATTCGAATCGAGAATTATATGGGTTGGGCTTAGCAAAAATTGTTGGTAGTATCTTTATGAATATTCCATCTTCAGGATCATTTGCACGAAGTGAAATTAACCGTTCTTCTGGGAGTCATAGTCAAGTGAGTTCCATATTAGCTGGTATACTTATGTTGATTTTGGTTCTATTTTGTACTCCTTTTTTTGTGTATAGTCCGAAAGCAATGTTAGCAGCAATTATCATAAGTTCAGTTGTAAAACTGATCCATATAAAAGAAATGATTCGTTTATTTCGATTGGATAAACCTGATTTTTTTGCCATGATGACCTGTTTTTTTATTACCATTTTTGTAGGGATTCAAGCAGGAATTTTATCAGGTATATTAATTTCTATTGTATTTATTTTAAGAAAAATTATGCGACCACATTATGCTGTACTTGGTCGATTAGAAGATCACGATGTGTATCGAAATGTAAAGCGGTTCTCTGAAGCATCAAAAGATGAATCCATGCTTATCTTTCGATATGATGATGATGTATATTTTGCCAATTGCGATTTCTTTTATGATAAATTAGTGGAAGAGATAGAACGCAGGACAGTTTTAAAGATTGTCATACTTGACTTTTCCTCTATTGGATATATCGACAGTACAGGATTTGATACCTTAAAACTGTTATCAAATTATATGAAAACAAATGGAGTGGTGTGGAAATTTGCTGGGATGAAAGGTCCGGTAAGAGATCTTTTCAAGCAGTACGGTTACGATGAAATTATACAGCAATCAGACTGTTATATGAGTATAGATTTGGCAGTAGCGTCTTGTGATTAAGCCATAGTTTCCTTTTGCTTTTCACATGCAAGACGGACTTTCTGTCAATATGTCATTTTTTATGTTATGGCATACGGATTGCAGAAATAGCACTATATAAAAAAATAAAAAAATGGAAAAAGGTAACATTTCAGTGCAGGCGGAAAATATTTTCCCCATTATCAAAAAGTTTCTTTATTCAGATCATGATATCTTTCTAAGAGAGCTTGTTTCAAATGCAGTAGATGCTACAACAAAGGTCAAGGCGATTGCTGCGAAAGGAGATTTGAAAGGAGAACTAGGAGAAACGCAGATTGAAATACTTATAGACAAAGACGCGAAGACGCTTACAATCAAGGATAGAGGTATAGGGATGAGCGAAGCAGAGGTGAAAAAGTACTTAAACGAGGTTGCATTTTCAAGTGCTGAAGATTTCATGAAGAAGTTTGAAAACGAAAGCATTATTGGACATTTCGGGCTAGGATTCTATTCAGCATTCATGGTTGCTGACAAAGTAGAAGTCATCACAAAGTCCTATAAAAAAACAGTGAAAGCTGTAAAATGGACATGTAAAGGCGACCCTACATTTACTTTGGAGCCTGACTCCAAAAAAGATAGAGGTACAGAGATTGTTTTGCATATTTCTGAAGACAGTGTAGAGTTTCTTGAAGACTCAAGAATTGCAGAACTATTGAATAAATATTGTCAATTTTTACCGATTCCCATAAAGTTTGGTACAAAAGAAGAATCAACTTGGGAAGGAGAAGGAGATGAGAAGCAAGAAATAAAAACAGAGGTTGATAATATCATCAACAACACCACACCAGCGTGGACGAAAAAACCAGCTTCTCTCAAGGACGAAGATTATAAGGCTTTTTATCAAGAATTATATCCGTATTCGCCAGAACCACTTTTCTGGATACATCTAAATATTGATTTTCCATTTGATCTTACAGGAATACTTTATTTCCCGAAATTGAATAATTCACTTGAAGTTCAGAAAAATAAGATTCAGCTATACAGTAATCAAGTATTTGTAACGGATGATGTAAAAGAAATTGTACCAGAATTTTTAACCTTACTTCATGGTGTAATTGATTCTAGTGATATTCCACTTAATGTTTCTAGGAGTTACCTCCAAAGTGATTCAAATGTTAAAAAGATAACATCTTACATTACAAAAAAAGTTGCAGACAAGTTAAAAAGCTTATTCAAAAAAGATCGAGAAGCTTATGAAAGTAAGTGGGACGAGATTGGCGTATTTGTAAAATATGGAATGATAAGCGAAGAGAAGTTCTATGAAAAAGCAACAAACTTTGCTCTGTTAAAATCGGAAGATGCTCAATTTGCTACGTTAGAAGAGTACAAAGAAAAAGTAAAAGATATCCAAAAGGATAAGAACGGAAAGATTGTATACATCTATTCAAACAATGTAAAGGAACAACATAGTTTCATTCAATCTGCTAAGTCAGCAGGATATAATGTATTGTTGATGGATAATGTAATTGATAATCATTTCATGCAACATCTAGAATACAAAGATCAAGAAATAAGATTTGTACGTGTTGATGCTGAAACAGCAGATCAATTGATACCGAAAGAGGATACAAGAGATTCTGTAATGAGTGAAAAAGATCAAGAAAAAGTAAAAGAACTATTTACTACTGCGATCAATAATTCGTCTACAACAATCGACATGAAACCACTTTCTCCCGAAGATCATCCTATTGTTATAACTCGACCGGAATTTATGAGAAGGATGCAAGAGATGCAATCTCTTCAAGGAATGAGTCCTGAAGGGATGGGTGACTTTTTTAATGTTGTCATTAATTCGAATCATCCACTTGTAGCAGAAAAGCTTGTAAAGATGAAGTCTAAAGAAAAGAAGGATAAATTCGCACTATATCTATATGATCTTGCACGACTGAATCAGAATTTATTGAAAGGAGAAGAATTGAGTTCCTTTATAAAAAATAGTTTAGAGTTTGTAAAATAACTTTATCCCAGATAATGCAATAGATTTTCTATTGCATTATCCTGGTTTAAAAATGAAATTACAAGGGCAGGAGTAATACTATTTGCACTCCAAAATGGCGCATATCTATCTACTAAAATGATTAATTTCTGCGTTGCATCCCATCCGAAACATCAAGTTACGGTTCACAACTTATTTCGACTTCAACGTCGAAATTCTTGCTTATGCAAGAACAGTTGTTCATTCGTCGTATAT
>JAHDGD010000001.1:81637-96455 GCA_020627825.1 Saprospiraceae bacterium | reverse complement strand
AAAACAACAACTTGTTAAAGAAGAATATGAAAAGAATAAATCGACCATTGAAAAAAGAACAAAAGAAAAGCTCGAATGGGAAAAACAACTATTAGCTTGTGAGAAAGAATATGCGATATGTGCGAATAAAATTCAACAAGCAGAACATACTATTCATTACTTGTCCAATAAAGACGAAGAGCTAAGCAAAAGACAAAACGAAAACCAATTACTTTTGGGTTCAACCCAAAAAAATATTTCGTTCTTAGAAAACCAATTAAGTGACTTTAAGTTAAGTGATAACCAAAGAAAAGAAGCACTAGCAGAATTTGATAAAACCATAGAAGATCTGCGTGTTGAACACAGGAAAGCCCAACGCTTAGTTGATGTAAAAAAGAATGACATTCACTTACTCGAAGGGATTATTAATAAATTCGAAGGGTATTCAGAGTCTATCAAATTTCTACATAAAGAATGGAAGGGAGACAAAATTCTTTTAAGCGATGTTATTAGCTGTCAAGATGAAGATAAACCATTGGTTGAGCTGGTTTTAGGGGAGTATCTAGAATATTTTATAGTCGACACTTTTGAGCAAGCTATTCAAGCAATCGATTTATTAATAGAGAAAAAAAGAGGAAGAGCACATTTCTTTGTATTGGATGATATACCAGTCACCCAGAATAAACCTATTGATACGGAATTTGATACGCTTATTCAAAAACTAAAATTCGATGAAAAATATCGACGTCTTATTTCATTTTTAGTTCAAGATTATATAGTGCTAAAAGAAATTTCAGCTGTTAAAAAGAAGGTGAAAGAAAAAGGAGTAGTGCATGAAGATGGAATTTTTATGTTTAAAGATGGACATCTTTTGGGCGGAAGCCAATCCCAATTCCAGTCTAATAAGATCGGGCGAAAAAGTAAACTTAAACAGTTGAAAAGTGACCTGGAAAATTTAATAGATAAAGAAAAAAATGTTCAGAGTCGGATAACTAAAATTGAACAAGAAATTCAATCTTTGAAAAGTAGAAATTTTCAAAAAGATATTCAGAACATACAAGAAGAACTTAACGTAAAGAACAAAGAACTATATAAGCTGGAAGCAACTCAAGAAACCGTTCAGAAACAACAAGAAGAACAGAAAAGTACATGGGGTAAACAAGAAGAAACGCTTAAGAGCAATAGAAATAGAATTAAAGAACTTGAAGAAAAGCAAAAAGAAATCGGAATTATTTTAGCAGAATATGTGCCTGTAGAAGGAGAGCATTCAGAACTTAGTGCTTTAACCGAAAAACTATCCCATCTTAGTAAAGAAACAAATGATGCACACATCTTATATATCAAACAGCAAAATAAGATAGATACCCTTACAAATCAATTCAATGGTTTAAATGAAAAACAAAAAGAAACTCGAGCAGAAATCCAAGCAGTTCAAGCAAGCATCGAAAAGGAAGAATCTAAAGAAGTTTACAGAAGCCAAGAACTTTCAAAAATAAAAAGAGAACTCCTTAACGATTATGAAGTGAGAAAAACTGAAAAGGATGACTTAGGAGGTATTGAGCTATCTTATTTTGAAGAAAAAGAACGTATTACAAATGATGAAAATGAGCTGAGGGAATTAAACAAGAAATTTACTGAGGTTCAGGGTAATGTAAATCGTAAAAGAGATAAAGCAACTGATATAAAGTTTAAACTTCAAGGAATAAAGCAAAGAGTTCAAATTGAATTTCAAGAGCATATCGATAAATTGGATTTTGATATTCCAGATCATTTTTCACTTGAAGAGCAAGAAATCCAAATTGAAAAGCTACAGAATAGATTAGCGAATTTTGGAGATATTAATCCTATGGCTGTAGAGGCTTATAATGAAATGGAAGAAAGGAAAAATACAATAGAAGTTCAGCGAAATGATATCATTGAAGCCAAGGATCAATTAGTAAAGACAATGAAAGAAATTGAAACAACGGCAACTCGTTTATTTTTAGAAGCGTTCGATAAGATCAGGGGGCATTTTATAACGGTTTTCCGTTCTTTATTTACGCAAGATGATAATTGTGATTTGATTTTAATTGATCCTGAAAATCCGTTATCAAGTGGAATTGAGATCATCGCAAAGCCGAAAGGTAAACGTCCTCAGTCTCTTTCGCAATTAAGTGGGGGAGAGAAGACCTTGACAGCATCAGCCTTGTTGTTTAGTCTATATCTATTGAAACCAGCACCATTTTGTATTTTCGATGAAGTAGATGCTCCGTTGGACGATCATAACGTGCAAAAGTTTACCAATATTATTCGTGCATTTTCACAAGATTCTCAATTCCTTGTTGTAACTCATAATAAAGCTACAATGGCAGAACTGGATGTTTTATATGGAGTATATATGGAAGAAAAAGGCGTGAGTGGAGTAAGTCAAGTAGACTTTAGAAATTATGAGCATAATACAGTAATGACAGAGGCAGTTCACTAAAAAGAAATGCAGCGTCGAAAAATCGACGCTGCACGATTGGTTTTAACAGTGACCATAAACGGTCATTATACAATGTACAAAAACTATTCCATATTGTTTGGTTGCATTAATTTACGTATTTGAAAAACAGAACTCTTATATTATAAATTATATTTGCGTTTTAATTAAGGACAATGAACGATTCACATAAATATGCTGCAAGAGGTGTATCCGCCACCAAAGATGATGTACACAAAGCAATAGCACATTTAGATAAAGGCTTATATCCTAAAGCCTTTTGTAAAATAATGCCTGATTATGTAGCTGGTGATGCAGCTTATTGCAACATCATGCATGCAGACACGGCAGGGACAAAAGGTAGTCTTGCTTATATGTATTGGAGAGAAACAGGTGATATCAGTGTTTGGAAAGGAATTGCTCAAGATGCAATCGTTATGAATGTTGATGATATGGCTTGTGTAGGAGCAGTTAATGATATTATCTTATCCTCTACTATTGGTCGAAATTACAAGTTAATTCCAGGTGAAGTTATAGCTGAAATAATTACCGCTTGTAATGAATTTATCGAATTAATGCATGAAAATGGTGTAACCATCAAATTGGCCGGAGGTGAAACAGCTGATGTTGGTGATATTGTAAGAACCATAGATGTAGGGTACACAACGTTTGCTAGAATGAAAAGAGAAAATCTAGTCATTAATTCTATAAAACCGGGACAGCTCATTGTTGGCTTTTCGTCATTTGGTCAAGCTTCATATGAAAAGTCTTACAATGGAGGAATGGGATCCAATGGTTTGACTAGTGGACGTCACGACGTGTTTCATTCTATGTATGCTGAAAAATACCCAGAATCATATGATCCCAATGTGGATAGAGAATTTATCTATACAGGAAGTAAGAAATTAACCGATCCATCACGAGTGGAAGGTGTTGATATGGGTAAATTAGTCCTATCCCCAACAAGAACATATCTTCCTATTATTAAGCGGGCTTTACAAGAATGCAAGTCACATATACATGGAATGATTCATTGTTCAGGAGGCGCTCAAACCAAGGTGATGAAATTTGTGGAAGATGTACATGTCATAAAGGATACCCTTTTTGATATTCCTCCCCTTTTTCAACACATAAGAGAAGAATCACAAACAGATCTCAAAGAAATGTACCAAGTTTTTAACATGGGACATAGATTGGAGATGTATGTTGATGAAGTAGTTGCTCAAGATCTTATTGATATAAGTGCAGCTTTTAATGTTGAAGCAAAAATTATAGGAAGAGTTGAACATTCCAAGTACCCTGCATTGAGTTTAACTACAGAAGGTAATAAAATTCAATACACTCATTTTTAGATCAATTTTTACCCGAATTCTGCATTAAAGCTTTATTATGAGGGTTGAAAATACTATAATATCAGATGACTTGGAAGATTTATCATATCATCGCTATGTTTATTCTTAAAACACCAGCGAAGCGTTGATTTTGACGCACTTTATGCCCGTAATAGATTGTCTTGTGCATAATTTGGGTTTATAATACCCTTTAAAGAAGCTAGGAATAGGGGCTTGCAGCGAATATTTTGTCTTATTGATAGAACCAAAATATAATACAAATGAAACTATTCCTGAGCTTCTTTACTCTTATTCTTTTGACACTACAATCTTTTACTTACGGTCCAAATGAAACCAGTGAATACAGAGGGGCTGTACAAGATCTTGTAAAAGATGCAACTTTATTCGTAATCAAAGTGCCGATAAATGAGCAGAATAAAGCAGATATAGAAGTCATAAAGTCCTCAATAGTTGACGGTGTATCTATAAAAGAGGAAGGTGATTTTTTAACTCTAGAATATATAGGTAAAGAATTAACAAGTGCGGTAAGCCCAGATTTTGTAGAAGATGTATTTATTTATAAAGGAGATAAAGCAAAAGAAAAATATCCGAATGCTCCAGAAAATGGTGTTATTGAGATTATTGTTTTAGATGCTAAGATACTTAGTTCTGTTTTACATGAGATCAAAACGTATTAATTCGATCCAATATAGTTATGAATATAAAGATTCTTTTCATTTACTATTTCAATTAAATCTAGCTGTCAAAAGAAGGTGTTTTTTCTCTTCATATAGTTAATAAGACGTAGAATTGGTCATAATTCATGTATTTTTGTAGTATATGAAATGGAAACATGTATGGACATTACTAAGAAAAGACTTTTTGATTGAATGGAAAGAAAAATATGTTTTAGGAGCTATCGTCCTATTTGTTATATTAAGTTCCTATATCATCTATAAAGCTTTTCAACAAGTAACCCCCATGAGTTGGAATGTTTTGTTTTGGATTATCTTTTTGTTTTCAGGGTTGAATGCATTAATCAGGAGTTTTTCATCGGAATTGAGTCGGCAATATCTCTACATCTATCAGTTAGCGCATCCGGGAGAGATCATTCTTTCTAAAATCATATATAATACAGCCGTACTAAGTTTAGTTAGTATTATATTAATAGCAGCGTTGAGTTTATTTACGATTTCTCCAATAAACGATTATAAACTTTTTTTATTAGCTGTTCTGTTAGGTTCTATAGGTATTTCAACTTGTTTTACATTCGTAGCTGCAGTATTAGGACAACAAACCAGTCAATCCGTTTTAATGTCAGTTTTGTCTCTTCCATTAATCATTCCTATTCTTTTATTGTTAATAAAAATAACAGCGAACGCATTATCAATTGTGGACGATTCAAATATCATGTCTGATTTAATATTATTAGGTGGAATAGATCTTATTTTATTTGGAGTGGCAATGATTATTTATCCATTTTTGTGGCGATTATAGTTGTTAAATATCATTTAAATTTAAGGATGTTTAAATGACAAAGAGGTGACTTTTGACTTATATAATAGAAGATTAACCATAGCTACTTCGAAATTTTCTAAAGAAGAAATCATGTAGTTTTAGAAGAATTTGTCAGCCAATCTAGAATTTAAATAGTATAATTACTTAATGAAGATTTACGTATTATGAAGTCATTGTGGTGGAAGTGTTTGTGTATAGCGTTACTGCTTTATGCCCTTTTTGTAGGTATGTTAACACCATTAAAGCCTGGGATACTTAATATATCTCCGTTTTTAGTTTCTAGTGGTGAGCGAGTATCTATGGAAGTGGAAGCATATAATGTTGAAGCTGGAAAGGAATGGCAAGCTTATTTGAAAAAAGATTCTCTAAGTTATCTAAAAGCTTCTGCTGTTGAGTTAACTAATGGTAAATTCAAAATTGATTTTGAAATTCCTTCTCACATTCCTTCGGAGACATCACTTCAAGCATTAACTCTTTTGATAACAGATGAAAGAAATGGGACCTTAGTTTATCCAGAAGGTATTCAGTTAAAGAGTTCTACTAATGAAAGTACAAGTTCTTGGTTAAAAGAAGGACATCCACGGTTGTATAAAAAAGAAGGTTTTCTGTTTCCCTATAGAAACATATTACGTGAAACTATTCGGAATATGTACTATCATGTACCCTTGTGGTTTTCTATGTTTATCTTGTTTTTTGCCGGCATGATGTGCAGTATATGGTATTTAAAGACAAAAAAAATAGAATATGATCATCGAGCCTCTTCACTTATTTATAGTGGCATGCTAATGGGGGTGCTGGGTTTAATTACAGGGTCTTTATGGGCAAAAGCAACATGGGGCGCTTACTGGACAAACGATATGAAATTAAATATGTCGGCAGTTTCTATGCTTATATATTTTGCATATGCTATTTTAAGATCAGGTACTGAAGACATTGAACGCAAGGCAACTTTAAGTTCAGCATATAATATTTTTGCTTTTATAACAATTGTTCCTTTGATTTTTGTCCTACCGCGTGTAGCTGATTCTTTACATCCAGGAAATGGAGGTAATCCAGCTTTTGGAGGGGAAGATTTAGATAATACGATGCGGGCTGTATTCTATCCAGCTATCATTGGTTTTACTTTGATGGGTGTTTGGTTGGGGCAAATTTTATTGCGAATAAAAAGGATAAAAGAAAAAATATTCTTTAACAAAATTGATTTCTAAAAAATTATTTTATTTGAAAAGGAAATCTACCTTTGCGGAACATTCTTTTTGCTAAGGAATAATCATTCAAAAAAATGTAATGAAACATAGTTTTTGTTTAATCTTATTCGTTCTAGGGACTTCATTATTAAAGGCCGAAAATGGAGCATTTTCAGATGGCAAACTTTTGTCTGTCGTTCTTGTATTTGCTTCTATTCTTATAGGTTTCTTTATCTATTTATTTTCTCTTGATCGAAAACTAACTAAAATCGAAAATCAAATTAAAGATGAGTAATAAACAACACAGATTTTATGAAAGTGTGCTAGCTAATTTTGATAAAGCAGCAGCACATTCCGATTTACCAGCTGGTTTGCTCAAACAAATACGAGCATGTAATGCAGTATATCAAATGCAGTTTCCTGTTAAAATAGGAAATCGTTATGAAGTGATTCTTGCATATAGAGTTCAGCATTCGCACCATAGACTACCTACAAAAGGTGGAATTCGATTTTCTCATCTTGTTAATCAAGAAGAGGTAATGGCTCTTGCTTCACTTATGACATATAAGTGTGCCATTGTTGATGTTCCTTTTGGAGGAGCAAAAGGTGGAGTGGCAATTTCTACATCTAAGTATGATGAAGATACTTTACAAAAAATAACAAGAAGGTACACAACAGAACTAGTAAGAAAAAATTTCATTGGACCTGGTATTGATGTCCCTGCACCAGATTATGGGACTGGATCGAGAGAAATGGCTTGGATCCTTGATACTTACAATCAGTTAAATAATGGTGATATTGATGGATTAGCTTGTGTAACTGGAAAACCTGTAAATCATGGGGGAATAGCTGGAAGAACAGAAGCTACTGGTAGAGGTGTGTTTTATGGATTAAGGGAAGTATTGTCTTACGAAGATGATATGAAGGAATTAGGTTTAACACCAGGTATGGAAGGCAAGAAATTAGTTATCCAAGGTTTGGGTAATGTAGGTTCTTACACTGGTACAATTTGTCAAAAAGAAGGAGGGGCGATCATTGTAGGAGTATCTGAAAGAGAAGGAACGATAGAAAATCAAGATGGAATTGATGTTGAAAAATTACTTAAGTATAGAAAACAAAATGGATCGATTCTCGGATTTCCGGGCAGTACTACTCTAAAAGATAGAGATGATTGGGTTGCAATCGATTGTGATGTTCTTATACCAGCGGCACTTGAGTCTCAAATAAGGGAAGATAATGCGCATAGAATCAAAGCTAAGATTATAGGTGAAGCTGCAAACGGTCCAGTTACAGATGTTGCAGAAGAATATTTAACAGATAAAGGCATTATAATTATTCCAGACATGTACTTAAATGCAGGAGGAGTTACCGTATCATATTTCGAATGGTTAAAGAATTTATCTCATATGCGATTTGGTAGATTGGAAAAACGTTTTGATCAAAATACATATGGTAATATTGTGAACTTAGTTGAAAAAATGACTGGAAAGCAAATTTCTGAAAGAGACAAGTCAATGATAGTTCGCGGTGCTGAAGAAGTTGATTTAGTTCGTTCAGGACTAGAAGAAACTATGATCAATGCATATAAGGAAATTCGCGATATCTTCAAAAGAAGAAAAAAGATGAAGACATTACGTGAAGCAGCTTTCTTGTCTGCATTAAACAAAATTGCAAGTGATTATTTACAATTAGGAGTATTCCCTTAATGAATGTGCTTAAGTGTATTTGAAATTTAAGTTAATTAATTTGCGTTTTTGGCAAATAATATTTTAAAAACACCTCATTTTTATGCTCTTTATTTTAATTTTGAGCTTTATAATGAGGTGTTTTAACCTTTGAACATTATTGCCTGTATTCAGGCACATATTAAAAATATAACTACATGAAATTAGACAGAATTGATTTAAAGATATTGGAGCAGTTACAATCTAATTCGAAGATTACAAATCTTGACTTATCAAAAAAAATAGGACTATCTCCAGCACCAACTCTGGAAAGGGTTAAGAAACTAGAACAAACTGGAGTAATAAGTTCTTATCATGCGAAAGTTGATCCTGAAGCTTTAGGTTTAAAAGTGAACACATATGTTCAAGTAAACTTAGCTTGGCAAAAAGAGAAAGCTTTGGAAAATTTTATTGCGAAAGTGCATGAAATAGATGAAATTACAGAATGTTACATCATTACTGGAGATGCAGATTTTATTATGAAAATAGTCTGTAAAGATATTGCAGTATATGAACAGCTCTTATTTAAAAGACTTTCTCAGATCGATGAAGTAGAAAGAATAAAAACATTAATGACGCTTTCTAAAGTGAAGAAATCAAAAGTTCTTCCATTCGATTATGAAAATGACGATGTAAATGACTAAGAAAAAATCTCTCTTATGGGAGATTAAAAGAGATAATCTCAGTAAAGGCTACTTGTTCGGAACAATGCATGTTTCTGGAAAGGTAGCCTTTTCTAATTTTGACTATATATACAACATCATTGATAAGTGTGATTGCTTAGCGACTGAAATTTCTTTGGATATCGATACCCAAAAAGAATTGGGCAAGCACATGAAACTTCCAAAAAATGCCCGGTTAAGTGAGCTTCTTTCAGAAAAGAAATATCTAAACTATTCTAATGAACTTCAAAAATATTTCGATTTATCTATTGAGCCTTTCAATTCTTTAATGCCTTTATTTCTTATAAACTTTATTACACAAAAATCTTTAATTCAAGATGCTTCACAGTTAAACCAAAGCATGGATGCAGAATGTTGGCTTTATGCAAAGAATAATAACCTGCGTATGGAAAGCGTAGAATCGCTTGATGATCATATAAATACACTTTATTCAATACCATTGACGTATCAATTAAAAGCATTAAAATCAGCCTTATCAAATCTTCCCAAATTCAAAAAGAAAGCGAAAAAGATGCTTGAAGTTTATATGAGTCAGGATATTCATAAACTTTACAAGACTTCTAAAAAGTCGATAGGAGAGATTAAAAAGGTTTTACTTTTTGATCGAAATATTAAAATGGCACAAAGAATTGATGAGATATGTGATCAACACAAAACCTTTTTTGCTTTTGGTGCTGGTCATTTAGCTGGAGAAATTGGTATTATAAGGTTATTGAAACAAAAAGGATATACCATTCAGCCGCTTCGTAGTGCAAAAGAATTACATGCTACATCTACTTAAAGTAGTTATCTGACTACTTCTCTGTGTAAATGTCAACTGTAGTAAATTTAACAGAAAAAATGCTTTATAATACACATCTTTTTTGATTGAATTTAAGTTTATAAGGTATACTAATATAGATCATTTTGGCAGTGCACCTTAAATTCTACTCATTCGTTATTGTCTTATTTTTTGTTTTCATTTCTACCAATGTTAATGGTCAGAAATATTCTTTGTCTGGTTATATTAAAGATGCTTCAAATGGTGAAACCTTAATAGGGGCTTCCGTTTACAACAAAGAAAATGCTCAAGACGGTACCATTAGTAATGCTTATGGATTTTATTCTCTTTCTCTAGAGAAAGGTACATACACAATTGTATTTTCATATTTAGGTTTTCAGAATCAAGAATTTGAAATAGTGCTAAGTCAAGATTTAGAACTTGATATTGAATTAAACGATGGTGTTTTCATGAACGAAGTCGTTGTTTCTGCTGAAAAAGAAGAAGCAAAGAAGAATGTCGAATCAACAGCAATGGGTACCGTCGAGTTGCCTGTTGAACAAATTAAGAAACTTCCTGCTCTAATGGGTGAAGTAGATATTTTAAAATCTATTCAGCTGCTTCCTGGGGTAAATTCAGGAGGAGAAGGTAGTTCTGGTTTATATGTTAGAGGAGGTGGACCTGATCAAAATCTCGTTTTACTTGATGAAGCTCTAGTTTATAATAGTGGCCATTTGTTGGGATTTTTTTCTGTATTTAATGCTGATGCAATAAAGAACACGACTTTAATTAAAGGAGGAATGCCTGCTAATTATGGAGGAAGATTATCTTCTGTTCTCGATGTTCAAATGAAAGAAGGTAATAATAAATATTATGAGGCTGAAGGGGGTATTGGTTTGATTTCCTCAAGACTAACGTTTCAAGGACCTATTGTAAAAGAAAAGGCTTCGTTTATTGTTAGTGGAAGGAGAACCTATATTTTAGATTTACTTCAACCTTTTCTAGAAGGTGGAAACTTCGAAGGAACCAATTATTATTTCTATGACTTAAATACAAAGCTGAATTGGAAACTTGGTAAAAAAGATAAGATCTTTATTAGTGGATATTTTGGTAGAGATGTTTTGCGTCTAAGTCAGCCAAATAGAGATTTTCAGTTTAACTTACCTTATGGAAATTCAACAATAACCGCAAGATGGAATCACTTATTTAATAATAAGTTATTCATGAATGTATCTGCTATTTATAATGATTATCAATTTGAATTTACTGGTGATCAAGATGAATTTAATTTTCAATTATTCAGTGGTGTAGAAGATATTAATGTGAAAATAGATTTTGACTATTTTGTAAATAATAAACATGCGGTAAAATTTGGTGTAAATTCTACTTACCACACGCTTACTCCTAGTACGGTTTCAGCCAGCGCAGGTGATGTAGATTTCAAATCAACTATAGAACCAAAATATGCTTTAGAAAATGCGATTTACCTGAAAGATGAATGGAAAGTTAATGATCGATTGAGCGTCGATTATGGTTTGCGTTTTTCAACATTTACTCAGTTGGGTCCTTACAAAAGAGATGATGTAACATCGTTTGATCCTTGGGAACCAGTTATTACTTATACTGGATGGGAACCTAGACTAGCAGGAAAATATTCACTTTCTGAAAATCAGTCTATTAAAGCCGGGATAACGAGAACTAACCAATATATTCATCTAGTAAGTAATTCTTCTTCAACTTTGCCTACAGATGTTTGGTCGCCTTCTACCGAAAGAGTAAAACCGCAAATAGGACTGCAGTATGCAGTAGGGTATTTCCGTAATTTCTTTGATAATACGGTAGAAGCATCTATTGAAATTTATTACAAAGATTTACAAAACCAACTTGATTACTCAGAAACTGCAGTAACAGAAATAGGTGTAGATGAGGAATTGAAATTTATTGCTGGGAGAGGAAGAGCGTATGGAGCAGAATTTTTCATAAAAAAATCAAAAGGTAAATTCAATGGATGGATAGGGTATACATTAAGTAGATCAGAACGTGCATTTGAAGAAATAAATGATGGGGATTGGTTTCCAGCTGTTTATGATCGAACTCATGATCTTTCTATAGTTGGTAATTATAAAATATCCCCGAAATGGGATGCAAGTGCAGTTTTTATTTATGGCACTGGTCAGGCATATACTCCTCTTTCAGGTTTATATAACATAGAAAATACGTTGAATTTCTTTTACGGTCCGAGAAATAGTGCGCGATTACCAGACTACCATAGAGCAGATCTTTCTTTTAACTATACACCAAACCCTAAAGCAGATAAACAGTTTAGTGGTTCATGGTCATTTGGGATTTATAATCTATATAATCGTAAAAATCCATTCTTCACATTTTTTGAGGAATCTGAATTGAGTACTCCTACAGCTCCTACTTTAGATTCTTTTAAAGTCACAATTTTCCCTTTAATTCCTAGTATCACATATAATTACAAATGGAGACAAAAAAAGACATAATGAAAAGGTTGTTAATGTTACTATTTATAGGTTTAATACTTTCTTCTTGTCAAGAAGAATTTATTCCTGATTTTGCAGATGAAGAACCTACAATTGTTGTAGAAGGGTATATTCAAGCGGGAGTTCAAGCTGCTCCTGTCCTCGTCACAATTGGTAAAACCTTTCCATTAATTCAGACAAGTGATCAAATAAAAGGACCAGAAATCTTTCTGGGTGGGGCAAAGGTGCAAGTTGAAAGTAATGGAGAAACAATAGAATTAACGGAAGTTTGTACCGATTCACTAGACCCTTCTATAAAAGAAATTTTACTATCTACATTGGGTTTTGATGAAAGTTTCTTTGATCTTGAAATATGCTTTTATACGGATTTACTTGGTGAAATTGATGCTATTGAGGGAGCAACTTATAATCTTTTAGTAGAATTTGAAGGTGCGGAATTAACCGCTAGCACGACCATCCCCACGTATGTGCCCATCGATTCTTTTAATATTTTCAATCCTACAGGAGATCCTTCCAAAAGACAACTAAATGGTTATCTCACGGATCCTTTACTTCCGAATTTCTATCGTCTCAAGCTAAGTGCCAATAATGGACCATTGGGCAATACCTTTAGTGTAGTTGATGATGTACTTTTCGATGGTCAATCTTTTGAATTTCCTATAAACAATCAACCGGACCAAGATGACGAAGATTTTGACCCTACGACAGCAGGATTATTTTCAGTAGGTGATTCAATTTTGATTCAATGGCAAAGTATTGATGCTGAACATTACGAATTTTGGAATACTTTAGAATTCGCTCGTAATAATCAAGGACCCTTCGCTTCTTATACAAGAGCCGCAAGTAATATTAATGGTGGAATAGGCATATGGGGAGGATCGTCTATTGGGTACTATAACGTTGTTATAGAGTAGAATTTTTGGGCTCGAGCCCAAAAATCCATTGTCAAATAGTATTCTTATTTAAATAAGTAAAATACACAAAGGATCAGATAATGAATTTTCTATTCCATTTTAATCCCAACATGGGGCATATGATTTTTTGGGCTTGAGCCCAAAAAAATAACGTAAGCGAATGAATGTTTTTTATTTCTTGGTAGCTCGTTTAGAATAGAGGGAAGTAAAAAAAGAGTAAATTCCAAACAATAAATAGGACCAAATTAAAAGTATGACTTCAATAACAAGTATATAATAAGGCCATTCTGGGAAGGTTGAATAAAGTGTTTTTCCTGGTGGTTTATGATTTAAGTACATATAATTGCTATCAACAGAAAGATTAATTACATACATCAATAAAGCTAAAGCATTCAAGGCAATAATATTTTTCCATATATCTGCATGTTGTAATTTCCATTTCCAATTGATCAAAGGATAGAGTACAAGAGTAACTAAAAAGATGTGTACAGCCCAATATCTAAGTGCATCCCAATGAAATAAACTAGTTTCAATAGTAGGAGTGAAATTCGCTTGAGAACATCCTAAAATAATCCAAAAGAAAATAATAGCCCATAAATCTCTAGATAAAAAGTAAAATACTGCAATCAAAAAGAAGGGGAGAAAATTACAGAGATGTAATGGTAGATCTTGTGATGCATTGAATGTACCTAAGAAAAGTGTAATGGGGATTTTTACCAATTGTATAAGGCTTAAAACGATGGAAAGTGTGATAAGCAATTTCCTTTGTTTGAGATACGGCCAATTTCGTGTTTTTCTATATAATAGGATAGACAAAACAACCCCAATGAAAAGTATGACAAAATGCTCAAGAGAGTATGCATGAAAAATAGAGGAATTGTTAAATAATGTATTCAACTTAAGCGTTTTGTCAAATCTATGCATTATTATGAACTTATAAAAATTCATGAATAGGGGATAGAGAAAGACGATATATACATGTACCTTTGTCCACGAAAAGAGTAGATATGAAAGAAAAAGAAATCAAAGTAAAAGTCAGACTAGATAAAAATAATGTTCCAGAAGATATTAGTTGGATTGCAGATGATCAGCCTGAAACAGTAAAGGGTAAAGCATTTATGTTGAGTGTTTTTGACAAAGAAACATTGGATACCTTGAAAATAGATTTATGGACAAAAGAAATGCAGATACATGAAATGGATCGATTTGTTTTTCAAACATTAAGAGGTGTAACTGATACATATTACAAAGCAACAAATAATGCGGAATTAGCTAATGAAATGCAAAGATTTGTTCACTATTTTGGTGAAAAAACAGGTCTAATAGAAGAAGGAGAGGAAGAAAATTGATGTTATTGCCATTATGTCAATAAGTTATATATATTGTTAATGTAAAATGTATTTTAATTAAAATGTCACTTTTATGATTACATATTAAAAATATTTATATATTTGTACTGTTAAGGAAATTAAGAACACTACACTTTTAATATGCAAGACCCAGTTACTCAACGTTTCATTATTGCTCATAATGAACTGATTGCCACAGGACAAGTAAGATCGAGCAGACAATTTGCCATTAAGTTAGGTTACCTGCCTCAAAGTTTAAGTGAAATATTAAAAGGAAGAAGAAAAGTTCCCTTGGATTTGTTGAGAAAAATGTGTTTAGAATATAATATCTGTTCTCAATTTTTAATAGAAGGGATTGGTTCTGCTTTAAAGGGAGAAGAAGAGATTAACACGGATAATACGGTT
>JAHDGD010000001.1:0-81537 GCA_020627825.1 Saprospiraceae bacterium | reverse complement strand
ATGGCTTCTCCTAAAAATGTCAGAAATGCATTTCATAGCGAAATTGATGAACTACGTGATTCATTAAATGCTCAAAATGATCTTATAAAAGAGCTTAATTCAACTATCGAAGTGTTATTGAAGCAAAATAGATCCAGAATCTAATTTAGTGTTACGATAATAAGGAGTTAAGTCAGTATCATTTATAAGTTTTATTTAGATTGGATAGCATTTCCGTTACTTCTATATTGTTTTTATTCGCTGATATAGGAAAGAAATTTAAATGGAATTGGTATTGACGACATTAATTCGAATTCAAAAAATGAGAAAAGTTAGAACTTTTATGTAAAATTTTTTACATTCGATTCCTTTAGTTTAATTTTTTTAACCCTTAGTCAAAATGTTTTTTAGATTTGTATTGTTACTTTAGTAATGTTATATAAATTTAATTATTCTCCTATTTATTATTTTGAATCAATTTCAAAACCGAATTAAAACGAAAATATAGATATGCTCATTTGTATGAGTATAACATATTACATATATTTGCTATACGTTTCATGGGAAAACGTTCTCATAAGGGTATTTTATCAAAGTTTAAGGCTGCATGGGGATGCAGCCTTTTTTTATTTAATACTGTAGAAAAGTAAAAGCATTTGATTTAAGCCATCTTTCTTAAGTCATTGATTTACTTACCCGAATAAGCCCTTTCTTTTTTGTTCTTCAGGTTTTGCATGTATGGAGTCAGTAAGTTCTTTAGAGATCGAACTAGCTAATACTTTTATAAAAGATTTAGAAGATTCCAAAACTACATATTTGCCTTCAATTTTATTTACTTTACCTACAATACCTGAGTTTGTAACTACTTCGTCTCCTTTAGCTATACCCGCTGAAAAAGATTGTTGTGCTTTTTGTTTTCTTATTTGTGGTCGAATCATAAATAGATAAAACACGAGTAAAACAAGTCCCCAGAATATAAGTGTTTGCATAGATCCAGATCCTGGAGCTGCTTGTAAGTACACAGTAGATAAATTCATATTAGTCTTTTAATATTTCAGCAATGATCGTCAATTCCATAGTATTTGGAAATGCATTACTTGTTACAATAATTTTTTTCTCTTGTAAACCAGACCTCCCTTTGGGGTCGTAATTAATGTTTATTTCTCCTGATGCTCCTGGCGCAATCTTTTCTTCACTGTATGACGCTACTGTACAACCACAGCTTGTATTTACATTCATAATGTATAAATTATGGTTAGACGGATTAGTGAATGAAAAAGTGTGCTTTCTTTTATCGTTTTGACCTAAGGTGCCAAAATCATGGATGGGGTTTTCAAATTTTACTCTTGGCATTTTTGTACTGTCAAGGCTTCCATCTGCATTTACAGGTGTGCGAAGATAATCTTCATAATCTTCACCACCTAATTCGGTAAGTAATGGGTCTTTAACTTCCTTTACTTCATCGTTTTTGCACGAAGTAAAGCATAAAAGAAAAATAAACAATAGCAAATATAGTCTCAAGATATAGATTTTTTGCAAAAGTAAAAGTTCCGCATATAATTGTTGACCTTAATCAGAGCTTTTCTCTATTTTCACTTTAATACTTTTACTTACTGGCGTATTACTTTCTCTTGCAACTAAATCTATAGGCACGATTGGGTTTGCTTCAGGAAAATAGGCTGCAACATTTCCTCTTGGTATATCATAAGGGATAGCTTTGAATCCATAAACAGTTCTAGTTTTTTTATAATGACTTGAAATATCTACTTTTTGATATTGTTCTAATCCAAGTTTCTCCATGTCATTCATATTCATCAAAATGATATTTCTTCCATTTTGTATCCCGCGATATCGATCATTTAAGCCATATATCGTTGTATTATATTGATCGTGAGCACGAATTGTTGTCAATAAAAATTGATCATTTTCTAACGTATTATAATCTATTTTATTTACAGTAAATAAAGCTTTTCCAGTTGAAGTAAATCGCCGCTCCCTTGCAGGATTGGGTAAATAAAAACCTCCTTCTTTTCTTATTCTGTCATTATAATTTTTAAAACCTTTGATTACATTCGCTATTTTACTGCGTATAATGTTATAATCATTTTTGAAAGACAACCAATCAATATTTGGATATTTTGCATTCAATGTTTTATGTGCCAACATAGCAATTATATCAATCTCACTTTTTAATTCCTTACTTACAGGAGGTAAAATACCTTTGGAACTAGATACTTTTCCCATGCTATTTTCAACAGATACAAATTGATATCCTGATTCTTGATGGTCAATTTCAGTTCGACCTAAACAAGGCAAAATGAGAGCTTCTTTACCTGTGATTAAATGGGAACGATTAGGTTTTGTACTTACTTGTACTGTTAAATTACAGTTTTTTAATCCCTTTGCTACATGATCAGTATCAGGCGTTGCACTAAGGAAGTTTCCACCCATGGCAAAAAATACCATTCCTTTCTTTTCATTCATAGCTTTTATACTCTGAACAACATCATAACCATGATGAACAGGGCTTTCAAAGCCAAATTCCTTTCCAAGTTTCTGGTGAAAGTTGGGTTTCATTTTTTCCCATATACCCATAGTTCTATCCCCTTGTACATTACTATGTCCTCGTACTGGACATGTTCCTGCACCTGTTTTTCCTATTGAGCCCTTCAATAGCAATAGATTTACAATTTCTTGAATTGTAGCTACGCCATTAATATGTTGTGTTATACCCATTGCCCAGCAAATTATTATTTTTTTGCTTTGAACAATGTAATTCAATAATGTGTCAAGATCTTCTTTATTTAAACCACATCTTTCAAGACATTTAGCTATGTCTGTATGTTCTACATCATTTATGAAGTCTTCAAATCCTGACGTATATTGTTTTATAAATTCTCTATCAAATACATCTTCTCCCTTTTTATATTTCTGGGTTAATTGATAGATTACATATTTTAAAAGTGCTAGGTCTCCATTGACCTTTACTTGGAGATATAAATCACTTAACGGTATACCTCCTTGTAAAATTCGTTTTGGTCTCTGTGGATTCGTATAATGCAGTAGCCCTGCTTCCTTTAATGGATTGATAGACACTATTTTCCCTCCGTTATCTTTACACTTTTCAAGTGCTGTAAGCATTCTAGGGTGATTCGTGCCTGGATTTTGTCCCATTACAATTACGAGGTCTGCTTGGTCAAAGTCTTCCAATTTTACGGATCCTTTACCTATACCGAGTGTTTTAGATAGAGCAGTACCTGATGATTCATGGCACATATTGGAGCAATCTGGTAAGTTGTTCGTCCCAAATGCACGTACAAAAGCACCATAAAGAAATGCAGCTTCATTACTGGTGCGGCCTGAAGTGTAAAATATTGCATCATCAGGTGATTCTAAAGCATTTAAACGTGAAGAAATTAAATTGAAGGCCTTTTCCCAACTGATTTTTGTATAATGTGTTGCGTTTTCAGACAAGTACATAGGATGTGTAATTCGTCCACTTTTCCCGAGTTTAAAATCACTCCAGCTACTCATTTCTTGGATAGAATTTTGTTCCCAAAATGTTGGATCTGCTTTCCTTTTAGTAGCTTCTTCAGCCAAAGCTTTTATCCCATTTTCGCAGTATTCTGCAATTGATGATCTTTCATTATCGGGATCTGGCCAAGCGCAACCAGGGCAATCAAATCCATTTACTTGATTCATTTTTAAGCTAGCTTTGACTGCTTTTGGAAAGTCCATGTAACGTAACATATGCTTAAATGATTCAAACACAGCAGGAATTCCAACAGCTTTACTTTTTGCTGAATCAAAAGTTGTTTTTGGATGTGATTCGGGAGGTCTGTGATCGGAATGCTTTACTCTCGTCATTATGTTTTAATTCTATCAAAGCCACAATATACATTGTAACTATTATTTTTCATAAATCCTATAAGACAAATACTTTGGGCGTAAGCCTCATCTATTGCAAGACTTGTAGGTGCTCCTTTTGCAATTACAATTGAAATACCTGCTTTTGAAGCTTTTTGTACTAATTCAAAACTAATTCGTCCACTTAACACTAAAACGTGTTGACTCAAAGGCATAAGGTTTTCTTGAACAGAATACCCTATGAGTTTGTCCAAGGCGTTATGCCTTCCCACGTCTTCATATTTTTTCAATACGTTCAAATTTTTATCTAATAAAACGGCAGAGTGCATGCTTCCTGTTAAGTCAAATAGTCCTTCTTGATCTGTAATTTTATTTTGTATGCCAAATAAAAGATTTGAGTCTAGTGTTAACCGACTCATATAGGGTAAATAAATGGTATCAGTGTTAACATCTTTTAGGTTTGTTTTTGAACACACACCACAGCTGGAAGTACTTAATACATTTCTTTCCAATGTTTTTAAATTTATGGGATTGGCTTCCGCCAAAAGGACTTCAACTATTTTATTTTTTATGTCAATTTGAACGATATCTTCTGAAGATTGTATGATGCCTTCATTGAAAAGTAACCCGGTAACAAATTCTTTGTCACTTCCGGGAGTACGCATAGTAACGACAAAATGATACGATTTTACATCCAAGCTATTTTTTTTAAGCATGATTTGTAAAGGAGCTTCATTGCTCAGGAAATCTGTTCTTTTTTGAACAGAAATATTAGATCTTTCTTTATAAAACGTTTGGATTTTATATGTAGAAGTATGTTCAGTTTGTTTTTTGTTTATTGTGTTCAATCTTGAAATTATCTTATTACAGTAACGTCCCCACTAGCCTTAATTATGTTTCCTGAAATGGAAATATATTCAATATAATAAGCATAAACGCCAGCTTGAGAAGGGACTCCTTTAAAATCACCATACCATTTCATTGATTCATCAGTAGCCAAAACATCCTCCGTGTGAAATACTCGTTCTCCCCATCTATCATAGATGCTAAATATATTTACATTCTGAATAAGTTCAAGGTCACCGAAAATGCTAAAGTATTCATTAGTACCATCGTTATTCGGGGTGAATACATTTGGTATATAATATGGATTTTCTAACACCCTTATTTCTATACTTGTTTCGTATATACAGCCATTCTTATCAATTACAGTAACCGTATAGACAACATCTTCTGTCGTAGAACTAACGGGATTTAAACAGTCAGTACAAGAAAGTGTGTTCGATGGGTTCCAAGTTATAGACTCAATTTCATCTAATGATAGGCTCGTTTCAACATTTAATTGTTGTAATTCTCCTACAAATATTAAGAAAAAATCATCGGCAGCAAGTTCAAAATCTTGCAATGAGATAATTTCAGTAGCATCGAACGAATTACAATCATATGCATCTTGAACAATTAATTCATATGATCCTGCACCTAGATCTGTAAAAACAGCTTGCTCTTGAAAAGTTTGCCCGCCATCTATTGAGAAAATATATGGTTCTGAACCTCCCTCAATATCCATTATTTCAATATTTCCGAACGGATTAAAACAATCAGGATGATCAACTTCAAATGTAAATGAAGTTATATCTGGTAATTGAATAATTGTGCTTGATGCCGTGTTTGTACAACCATTCTCTAAGTCTGTAACCTGTGCCACATAATTTCCTGGTTCAGTAACGGTTAGTGTATTGAAGTTTTCATTTTCTATCTCATTTGTATCCCAAGTCCAGACATAAAAATAATTTTGATCCAACTCATTTGAAATATCAATAGTAGATTGATTACAACTTAATTGGCCATCTAGTAATTGGATTGCCGGCTCAGTTTGATTACTACTCACTTCTATTTGCATAGAATTAGTACATCCATTTGTTCCTGTTACAGAAAATACATAAACACCTTCTGCAGCAACAGTTCCAATTGAATCATTTACAGAAAAACCATTTGGTCCCATCCAATTTATATGGCTATAATTTGACGAAGATAGGTTGGCTCTTAATTCAAATTCTGGTTCATAACATGTTAGAAGTCCATCTGAAGCATCTATGTTTATAATTGAATAGTCACTAGCAATTTCAATTGATTCTTCTCGAGTACATCCATTAGCCGTTGTGACAATTAGGGTGTAAATTCCAGTATTTTCAACTGTAATATTCGGGATTTCACTAGAAAAATCAGTAGAACTCCATTCGAATTCAGTCTCTTCTGGATAATTACTATCTAATGAAATGTCAACTTGTTCGTTGTTACAATCCAATATATTTGATGTGTTTAACTCTATGTCTTGTATAAATGTATCGATATAGATGTTTACAATTCCAGATGTATCACAAAAATTAGAGCCTATTACTTGGACGCTATATTGTCCACCTTCTGTCACAATAGGATTCTTTTCTTCACTAAATTCATTATTTTCAAAGGTCCAGTTATACGTATATATCCCATCTGTCTCGAGATACAATTCAATGGATTCTTTAATGCAATTAATAGTGTCATTTGAAGTTTCAATTGTAGGTGTGCCAAGATCTTCTTGCACTTGTACACTTGATGAACTAATACAATTGTCCTGAGATTCCACCTGTAAGAAATAGGTTCCACTTTCTGTAATTGAAGGATTCATTTCATTACTTGTGAAACCATTGGGGCCTGTCCAGTGATATGATAAATTGTTGAAACTAGAACTAGAATATAGTTGGAAATTGATCGCTTCACAAGTTATGATATCCGAAGAAAGTGAAAGGTCAGGACTTAATAAATTGGGATATACAATTATTTCAGTTTCAGAAGCACAGAAATTTGAGGTATCTACACTCAGTACTGTATAGATTCCGTCTAATTCAACTGTCGTGGAATTGTTTATAACATTCATTTCAATTCCGTTAGGATCATACCATGTGATATCTAGTTGAGAAGTAACATTTTGAATACCAATTTCTGCTATTCCTGTATTACAGTCTAATGTGTCTGAAATAGGGGATAGCATTGGAACTAACGTGTCGACAGTTACAAAATAAGAAGTCTCGTTTGAACATCCATTCATTGAAGTGACATGAAGAGAATATGCTCCTTCTATAGATGTTACAATAGAGGAAGATTCAGAAGAAAAATTATTTGGACCTGTCCACAAAACGTTTTCTATAGCATCTTCAAATAATCCATCTAAAGTAGCTTCCAAAGACATACAATTTATGCTTTCACCTACAATTGAAACGTCTGGTCTTATCGTATCAATAGTGTAATTTAGAAATCCATTTTCACTACAACCTTCTTGGTTAAATACTTCAATATGATATATACCTTGATCAATAGGTACCGGATTTAATTCATTGGACTCAAAATTATTTGGACCAGTCCAGCTTACTGAGGTAAATTGAGAATCTACTTCAAAACTTAGCTCAACACTTGAATTGATACAATTGATAAATGTATCTTGTACAACTAATCCTAATGGAATGTCGATAGGTATTAACTCAACATCCTCCATGTTTGTGCACCCATTTAATGAGAAAACTTCTATCGTGTAGATGCCAAAATCACTAACTTCAGGATTGGTTTCAGTTGATAAAAATCCATCAGGTCCAGTCCAAATAAAACTTACAATACTATCACTTTCAAAACTAAGCATACCATTGCCCTGATTACATATTATACTATCACCGGTTGCTGTCAATTCGGGAATTGTATTATCCACAGTTAATGTAGTATTTGCGGTATTAAAACAATTATCAGAGAGACTATATACAAGAGTATATTCTCCTAAAATGTTGACTTCAGGAGCTATTTCATCGCTACTGAAATTATCGGGCCCTGACCAAGAGTAGTTTCCTCCAGGAATTTCAACCTCGCTATATATCGTTACAAAAGGAGCATTACAACCTATTGTAGGAGCATCTATTGAAACATTAGGAATAGTGTCAATATTGATGTATTCAAAGTATTCTATTGATTCACAACCATTCTCAGAATCTATGACGACTAAAGAATATTGTCCTTCTAGGCTAGGAATAAGACTATCTGCTTCTAAAGTAGACTGATCTGGTAAAATCCATATGAAATTTAAACTGTCGAAGTTGTCTTCATTCGTTACTTCTGCTAATATTGTCGGGAGTTCTTGACTACATAAAGTGGTAATGTTTTGTATAGGTTGGATCAAAGGAAAAGATTCATCAGCATCCAATACGATTGAATTGGGAAAAAAATTAGAACATATTCGATCCTCTAGTTCTATGTAAGATAACAATTGATATTCTCCTGGTTGTGAAACTGTTATTGATTCATCGTAAAGCGTATCCAAATTTGGTGTCACCCATTCAAAACTTGTAATATTTTCAGGTATTGGATTATTGATTATAAAAATTTCTGATGTTGGAGATTCACAGCTTAAATCATTGGTGCTTCCCACTAATAAATCAGGGTTTGCCCATTCAAATGTAACCCTTACGATACTATCACATCCTTGAAAACTTGATCCTTCCATCACAATTTCTCTATAGTCTGGAGCAAACAAAAATGTTTCACCCATAAATTCTAACGGTTCTAGTAAACAGCGATAAATTGTAGTATCAAAGAAAGGGGCAGGAATGAAGTCTAAATTATAAAGGATTAAACTATCACATGCTCCAGTGGTTTCAACTAAACTAAGATACTGTCCAGGTTCGCTTACTTCTCCTTCTGATGTTTGCAATGTTTCTCCTTGACATAACAATATGTCTTGTTCATAAATAGGAGGATCTTCTATTAAAATGGAAATTATAGGATCATCACAACCACATACACCTGTAATTTGTAAGTCAATGGTTTCAATTCCTTCTGTTAATAAATCACCAAATATGTCAATCCACAATGTATCAAATTCAGTACCTTGAGGAACAGTGTAATCTGTAGGAAACGATTCATAATCAATTCCTGATGTTGCTGTACTTGATGGTAAAATAGTAAAATTGAATGTTACATCTTGATTTGGTGGATCAATATTAAAAGCTATATATGCATTTTCACATCCTTCTTCAGCAATACCATCTCCATCAATAGAACCTGGCGTGACATTTACTCTGGTATTTGCTTCGCCTGACTTAAAGCTATTTTGACCTAAAAAAATAGCTGAATCAAATAAACCATCTCCTATGTCTGCGATGACAAGTTTTATATGATATGTTTCACATGGTATTACTTCAATTTCTGCGGTAAGCACATCTGTGAAGCCATCTAATCCTATAAGATCCACATAAGGTTTTGGAGCATTTAGTTCTGCAGTTGTGCAGCCTCCTGCATAAGTTGCAACTTCATTTGTATTATATAAACCATTCCCTGCTTCCCAATTTATATTGTTTATGGATACAGGGTCCCCAGTTCCTGGCACCAATGCAATATTTTCTGCACCACCAGTGAATGGCCCAGATATTCCTGGCCCGCTAATAAAAAAGCCAAATACGTCATTGAATGCACTATTTACATAATCACAATATTCCTCAGAAGCAAATACATATTCAAATGATACCATATTTTCATCTGGTACAAAATCAAATTCAACTTTTACGACATTATTTTGGCTATTCCCGATTAATGCTGCTAAATCTGGATCTGTGCCATCAGAGCTTCCCCCGTTACTTGCTGTATTGGGTGTGTTTGGACCTTCTGCAGAGTTTATGTTTCCTGTCAATAATATTACACCTTCTTCAATCCCTATTGAAGAACTTCCATTAGTGAAGACGCCGAAACCATTAGAATTACTCGGACCATCGATATTAGAAACATCAATACATAAATCACCTAATAAATTCTGTGATATAAGATCTGATATATCAAAACCATTTTCAGTCTGTATACCATCCATCATTAGCGAACTGCTGGTAGAGATGAAATATTGATCACAATAAATTACCTCTTTCAAGGGGTTTATCGCATCAATTTTTAAAGAGGTAGATTTTTCAGTAGCCGTAAAAAACAATTTATGATCTTTCCAGTAAATGTTATCAGGTGTATAATTTGTAAAAAGTGCTGATGTGAATTCCTCTATATCTTTATTGTGCGGAAAGACTACATAATATTCTACCCCTGGTTTTAAATCCACTAAGATTCTTTGTTGCTCCTGTAAGAATGCTGGATCATTACAATTCAATACATCCGTTGACCTTTCTTGGGCTTTAAGCCCAAAAGAAATAGTAAAGCATAACATGGTGCACAGGAAAATCAATTGTTTTCTCATGCTTTAGTTTGATGGTTAACAAGGAGTTATTAACTATGTTCGTAAAAATAACAAAAAAAGGCCCACTACAAAAATTTGTAGTGGACCACTCCCATTTACGAATAAAAAACTTTCTTTATTACATGTTGCGTAATTCTTCTATTATTTGAATATAACTGCTCTCATTAAAGTTCAGCGTATATTCATTAGTGTCTCCTACAATGATGTTCCTTTTAGCAAAGTATAACTTTTCATTTATTACAGTTACTCCAAAAAAAGTAACCTCTTCACCTTTACGAACGTTTTCATATTTATATTTACCATTTTCTAGGTACATAGGAACCATTGCAAAGTCATTTTTTCTTGCATAATATACCTGTGTTTCAGAGTTTTTAAATTCATCTGATACACTTAATTCAACGATTCCAAAATCTTGTGTATTGGTATATTTTAATGATTCAATTTCGGCAATACTTGTAAATCCTGAAGAACGAACAAGTAGTCTGTAACCGTCACCTTTGAAATTTTCTCCTTCATAATCTATATCCCATGATTCTTCGTAAAGATCAAAGTTAGCAGCTAAATTCCATCCTTCATCATTCTGATCCGTCTGCCAGCTGAATACTTGTTCAAAGTCTACAGAGTTGTCATTTGTGTCATAATATATAGAAATGGGATTAAATACATCTATATCCAATTGTTCATTTCCTCTTTTTAAAGCAATTTTCACAATATATCTACCATAGGTAGGCTCGCCAGCTAAATCTACTGTATGAATACCATTTAGAAATAAATCTTTATAGTCGAAAATTTCTTTGTATTCTAACGTCACAGGACCTTCAATAGGCTGATTTGTCGCATCAATAATCGCTCCTGCCGCAATTTTGAGTAAGCCATGATCCATTTTGAAAATAAATTCTTTTGATGCATCAGGAATTTCAAAAGTTTTGCTAGTATTTGAGCTTGATATAAAATCATCAACAGACATCCACTTTTCTTCTATCGGAGTAAAATCATCTATGACGTCTGTTTTAACACAACTATTCATTATCACTACGCAACAAATGCACCATAAAAAATATGTATACCTTTTCTTCATATGTTCAATATCTTCTTCAAATTTTTGGGTTAAAACCCAAAATTATACCTTATTCCTGTTCTTATACCCATTGTATTGTTAAAATGTTGAACAGGGCTGTTTTCTCTTGTTAAAGAATTTGGATTATATCTAAAATAGGGTTCTGCCAATATATCTAAGTAGTTATTTAAATGATATACTAAGGTTATTGCCCCATCAAATTTCACACCACTTGAGGCTCTATAAATATCAAGTTCATTTTTTTCATCATTATTAATCCATGCTGGTTCGCCTTGAAAGTTAAGGATTCGCCCTTTCTGATCAAACATTAAATTAACATATATCCCTCCACTCAAAGCTATGGCCCATCTTCTGAACTCCATCTGGTAAGATAAATGCAAAGGTAAGTCAAGTGAAGTATAGCTGTTGTTAATAATGTTGGTTCTAGTACCTTGAATTTCAACCCGTGTTGTATCTGTAGATGTTGTAAAACTTCCATCCATATTGAATAATGTATCAATACTAATGATAACTTTTACTTCTCTCGCATCATTTTCTACAAAAGTAAATTTCTCATTAACGATACTTCTATCCAACCCAATCCCTAAGCCAAGTCCAGAGTTGTTGTGCCATTTAAAGCGCACTCCATAACTGTAAGAGTATAAACCTCTTTCAGTTGATGATCTAAGATCAGCATAAGGTTTAAATTCTTCGTTATCTGTAACCAATGTCTTTAAATTATAATCAGAAGAAACATACGTTTCGACACTAAAATATCCATGTAAACTTTTCCCAAACGAAGGACATTTCTTGTCATATTCTGGCATAAAGTTAAAGTCAACTGTTAGTCTTGACGGGAATTTATAAGTAGGTATAGTATTCAGAATAGAAGTATGATCTATACTTTCTTTATTTTTTACCTTTTCCTCACCAAATAATTTCTCTTTATCAATTCTATCGGATTGCGAATTTAAATTTTCAGAAACAGAATTCTTTTTCTCAAAAAAAAACTTAATTGGTTTTACTTGATTTTTACTTTTCGAAGTATTCGCAAATTCTTTCTTTTCTATTCCATCAAAATTTTTAATCAAAATAGCTGCCAACTCTGAATCAGACTTTGCAATTAAAATATCATTTGATGCATTATTTGATGTTTTGATATGGTCCGCAAAACTAGAAGGTTCACAATCGATTACTTTTTCAGTAGAGCTAATCGTTTGATTTTGGGGATCATAAGAGTGAAATAGTATTCCACACAAAATAATCAGGAATACGACAAGACTTGATGCTAATTTCCAAGCTACACCTTTTTTACGGTTTACGTTTTGAGGTTCTTGAGCACTCTGTATTCTTGACCACATATCTTGAGGCACATCAACTTCATGCCCTTCTAGCCTTGATTTAAATAAATCGTCAAACTCACTCATACTGCAATTTTTCCTAATTCTTCTACTTTCTGCTTCAAAATTCTTCTTGCCTTGACTAGTTGAGATCTGCTTGTACTTTCACCAATTCCTAAATTTTCTGCTATCTCTTTATGACTAAAGCCTTCGATTGCATACAAATTAAAAACAATTCTATAGCCAGTCGGGAGTGATTGAATAAGATTCATTAACTCGTCTGTTCCTATTTTGGCAAATACTTCAGGATTAATAGAATTTTCAGGCATTGTTTCAACACCAATTGTTTCTTTTTTGAAAGAACTTTTACTACAATGTTTAAGCGCTGTATTAACCATAATCCTTCTAACCCATCCTTCAAATGATCCTTTGTCTCCGAAAGTATCGATGTATCTAAATACTTTGACAAAACCATCTTGCATCATATCTTCTGCCTCCATTTCATGACGTGCATAACGTCTACACACAGCCAGCATCTTGCCTGCATATCTATCAAAAACACCTTTTTGATATTTTGGCAAACGCTTTTTGCAACCCTCTATGAGTTGTTTTTCTGTCAAGCTATGAGCTTTTAAAGGCATAAAAAGTCAAGTTTATGATTAGATTCTATAACTTTTTTATTCGTTGCCTTATTGTTTAAAAAAAATTACTTTGCATATCATAATGTGTTACCTTTGGTCTTATAATACCTTAATTTATATAAGGATAGACAACTATAAATATATATGAATAAATTTTATAAGTCAACATCTATTAAAGAAATAAATAGAATGTTATGGATGCTAGGTACATTCAAAATAAGGTTGCTTGGTTTTATTTCTCCAAAAGTTGTTCATTTCAGTAGAGAAAAAGTGGTCGTTCGTGTTAAACTAAATCGAAAAACCAAGAATCATTTAAATTCGATGTACCTTGGAGCACTTGTAATGGGTGCTGAATTAGCAGCAGGATTGCCATATGCATATTTTGCGCAATTAGAAAAAGCTAAGTTTTCTCTTGTTTTTGCAGACATGGAAAGTAAATACTTAAAAAGACCTGATTCAAATGTTTATTTTGAGGTAAAGGATTTAACTATATTTGAAAAATTGCTTGAAGAAACTATTAAGTATCCTGAAAGAAAGTCAGAAAAAATCTATGTCGATGCGTTTACACATTATAACGAATCAAATCAAGAAAAAGTAGCAACTTTCGCTTTGGGATTATCTGTTAAAGTAAAAAAATAAATAATGAGTAAAGTTGTTGAAAACGCCAATCAAGCCATCAAAGGTATTGAAAGTGGTATGACGCTAATGCTTGGTGGTTTTGGATTATGTGGAATTCCAGAGAATACAATTTCAGCTTTGGCAGCATCAGAAGTAAAGGATTTAACCTGTATAAGTAATAATGCAGGTGTTGATGATTTTGGTATCGGGCTCATGCTTCAAAATAAACAAGTCAAGAAAATGATCTCGAGCTATGTTGGAGAAAATCAAGAGTTCGAGCGTCAACTTTTATCTGGTGAATTAGAAGTCGATTTAATACCTCAAGGTACATTAGCAGAAAGGATAAGAGCTACAGGTGCTGGTATTCCAGCTTTTTTTACTCCTGCAGGCTATGGAACAGAAGTAGCTGAAAATAAAGAAATACGAGAATTTGATGGGAAAAACTATATTTTAGAATACAGTTTTAAAAGTGATTTTGCTATTGTAAAAGCTTGGAAAGGAGACACGGCCGGTAATCTTATTTTTAAAGGTACAGCAAGAAATTTTAACCCTATGATGGCAATGGCTGGAAAGATTACCATTGCAGAAGTTGAGGAGCTAGTTCCTGCAGGTGAATTGGATCCTAATTTTATACATATACCAGGTATATTTGTAAATACAATTTTTCAAGGTACAGATTACGAAAAAAGAATTGAACAAAGAACTGTAAGAAACTCATGAAAGGATTAGATAAAAATGGAATTGCAAAAAGAATTGCAGCAGAATTACAGGATGGATACTATGTCAATTTAGGGATAGGGATTCCAACATTGATAGCAAATTTCATCCCTAGTGGTATAAATGTCACGTTACAATCTGAAAATGGTTTGCTTGGAATGGGACCTTTCCCAACAGAAGAACAAGTAGATGCAGATTTGATTAATGCTGGAAAGCAAACAGTTACTACTCTAGATGGGTCTGCTATATTTGATTCTGCAATGAGTTTTGCGATGATTAGAAGTGGTCGTGTGGATCTCACTGTATTGGGAGCTATGCAGGTTTCTGAACAAGGTGATATTGCGAATTGGAAAATTCCTGGTAAGATGGTTAAAGGAATGGGAGGCGCAATGGATTTGGTAGCTGGTGCGGATAATATTATCGTAGCCATGACACATACGAACAGAAAAGGTGATTCTAAACTATTAAAATCATGCACTTTGCCACTGACGGGAACAAATTGTATTAAGAAAGTTGTTACCAACTTGGGTGTATTTGAAATTAAAGAAGGAGCATTTGTTCTATTGGAAAAGGCACCAGGCATAAGTATTGATGAAATAGCACAATCAACTGAAGGTAAATTACACGCAGATCAAAATGTTCCAGAAATCATTTTTTAAACTTTTGGGGTGTTCCTAAAAGGTTTTTGGGCTTAAAGCCCAAAAATCATGTGATTTAATAATAAATTATGAATAAGTATATTGTAAGTTTTCTTTTTTTATGTTTCTATTTCCTAAGTAATGCTCAAGTAAATATTGTGGAAGGATATGTGTATGAAGATGGAAATAGAGGGTTCTTAAATCAAGTCTCTGTAGAAATTGTTGATAAGGAATCGGGTGTAAGTGTTTTCACTGGAGAAACTAATCAAGATGGCTTTTTTCAAGCTGAAGTAACTGCAGGTAAATCCTATGTAGTTCATGCTCAGAAACAATTGTTTTATAAAAAATCTGTGGATTTTAAAACCTCAGCAAAAGATGGCGATAAGCAATTTGTAAAAGTAAAAATGCAACGTGAGCCAGGATATGATTTTGAAGTTACACTAGCACCCAAAAGAGAAAGTGTAGACATCCCCGTGGATGCTATTGTTGGTGCATGGATCGAAGTTTATAATAATACGACAAAGGAAG
The DNA here is from genome assembly GCA_020627825.1 of Saprospiraceae bacterium. GTDB lineage: Bacteria > Bacteroidota > Bacteroidia > Chitinophagales > Saprospiraceae > JAHDFB01. The sequence continues at coordinate 65,899 of JAHDGD010000001.1, read as the reverse complement.
AAGTTTTAAATCTTAAGGATCATCCTGAAATGGATTTCGATGTTCATTTCGATCAAGGAAATCATTATACCATAATGATTCGCAAAGATGGCTTTCTTACCAAAAGAATGGAGGCATATGTTAATATTGAAGGCTGTATATTATGTTTCGATGGAGTAGGGAATGTTCAACCAGGTGTTACGGACAATCTTTCTGATAAAAATACAATGGGTGTTTTATTAGCAAATGTAGAATTAGACCCGTTATTCGACGGTAAGACGTTTACTGTGGAAAATATTTTTTATGATTTAGGTAAAGCGACACTTCGATCAGAAGCAAAAAAATCATTGAAAAATCTCGCATTAGTCATTAAAGATAATCCACAAATTAAAGTTGAATTAGGTGCTCATACTGATTCACGAGGTACAGCTGAAAGCAATTTAGATTTAAGTAAAAGAAGAGCTGAAGCAGCTGTTGATTACTTAGTTAATACCTTAGATGTATCCACCAATCAAATTATCTCGGCAGGTTTTGGTGAACAATACCTGAAAAATAAATGTGCGGATGGCGTTCAATGTTCCGAAGCAGAACACCAAGAAAATAGAAGAACTGAGATACGGGTACTAAACGTGGATAAAACAAAGAAAAATTTAAAGACATTAGCAGAGATCAGAGTAGAAGAGGAGTTCCTAAAGACAATTTTTGATGGGGAATCAGAAGTGAAAACTGAAGAAGAAATGGAATCATCTTCTAGTATAGGAGGCCAGGCTAGAAGCGAAGAAGAAATTAAACAAATTGAAAAGGAAATAGCTGAGCAAGAAGCAAGGAAAAAGAAGGAGAAAGAGCAAAGAGAATTACAATTGCAAAAAGAAAGACAAGAGGCTAATGAAAATATGCAGAAAAAAGAATTGCAAGAAAAATCAAGAATAGAAAGAGAAGCGCTACGAGTTGAACAAGAAAGGATAGCAATGGAACAGCAAAAAGCAGCTGAAGAAGAAATGGAAGCAATGGAAAAACAAAAACTTGCAGAAGAAGAGAAAAAAGCATTAGAGCTTGCTATTGAGAAAAATCAAGAAGAAACAAAAGCTGAAAAGTCAAATGATCTGCCTGTTTTCGAAGGCAGAATGGTAAAAGTTGAAAAGAAAAAAGAGATTCAAGAAGAAGTTGTGGAAGGTGAATTTATGAACCCTGTTTCTCAGCGCTCTAAGTTTGAAGAAGTAATGAAGAAAAAGAATCCGATGTTTAATTATACAGGCTATAAAATAGTTGTTCATTTTTCTCAAGATCCTATTTCAAAGGATCATGAAATCTTTACTAGACATAATGACCTAGTCGAGTATAAATCAAAATCAGGTTCCGTATTATATATGATAGGTGATTACAAATCCAAAGAAGATGCTGAAGATTTTTTACTTGGCAGGGTTGTTCAAGTTTATCCTGGTGCATATATTGTGGGATTTAAAAATGGAAATAGACTAAATTAATTGAATATGAATGCAGCTGAGTTTTTAATGGGATTACCTGAAAAAGTAAATAAAGCAGCCCTAGAAGGACATGATACACGATTTCACTTTATTTTAAAAGGAGATCCGGAAAAGGAAGTTACACTAGCGATAAAAGATGGCGCATTAACAGCTGAAGAAGGTCTTATAGGCGAAGCAAAGTGCGTGGTAAAGAGTTCAGAAGATAACCTCATGAGATTGATTAACAAAGATCTTAACCCAATGATGGCTATATTAACTGGAAAACTTAAAATTAGTAATCAGGGAGAAATGATAAAATACGCTAAAATCTTAGGTTTAATGTAAATCTATAGCCCTGCGTAATTCGATAGATATTTAAACTTATCAGTAAGATTACCTTGGTCCACTATAGTACCTCGTTTTATAATGGAATCATCTCCGTTTTCAAGCGGTTTCAATATTTCATTTATAAACATATTTCCAAAGGCAACAGATGCATCTTTTGGTAATTCATTCGGTAAATTATCTATAGCCATTACGTCTATACCCCCTGAATAAGGATCGATTTCAACATTTGAATGTGGATCATACCCATAGACAGGTTCTGCAATTGTAGAAGGTCTTAATGTACTAGGTATACTTGCTTCTGGTGCAATGTCACAGGTTACATCAGCAATTACTTGTATTGAAAAATCATTGGATTGCATTTGGTCTACAGTAAAAAATGCAGGAGCTTCAGGATGCCAATAAATTCCATTTATAAATATATCCGCATGTTTTATAAAGTGATGAAAATCACTTTCGTAATGAGATGGATTGGTATAAAAATCTTGAATATCATCAAAGACTTTACCGTCTTTTCTTTTAGCGTAATAGAAAGAGCTTAATTGTGTAAATACAGGATAATCAAAAGTCTCCGTAACAAAACTAAGAGGAGTGACTTTTTGAATACCCATGTCTTCTAATACCATTGCTGACCCATTGCTGACTCTTCCAGTACCAGTAAGAACAATCTTGATCTTTGGTAGGGAAGTGTTTTTGTATAAATCTTTTGCAGCGGCATAATCATCAAGTGCATTCATCCTAGGAAGGTCAAACAAACTACTTTGTTTGCCATAAGTATACAATGCATTATGAGCGCCAACCATACCAGCAAACTTACCGAATGCAATAACTCGTTTGTCTTCTTTGTTTACCAAAACCTCATAATCGATTAAACTTGATTTTTCGTCAATAATTTTACGTAGTAACGAGGCATTGTATGGCTGTTCTTTTATGGTGTGGCTAAACATAAAGTAGGTCTTTCCCGGTAAAATATTTTTTACTGGAACTTCTTTTACACCTAATAAATATTCTTGATCTGTAATTTCATCAATTAATGGAATACCCAGAGCCTCATATTCAGCATCTTTAAAACATCGATTTGGTGATCGTTGGACTTCAATGTGATATCCTTTTTTAAGAAGATCGGCTACTTGAAAAGGAGCTAAAGGTACACGCGAATCAGGAGGTGTTTTTTCTTCTCTTATGATGGCTATTTTCACAACTTATATTGGATTTTTCTCATTCTTAAATTTTCTGGCGTTACTTCAAGGTATTCATCTTCCTTGATGTATTCCATACTTTCTTCTAGCGAAAATACAATTTTTGGTGCTAGTTTTGCTGCATCATCAGCACCTGATGAACGCATATTGGTTAATTTTTTACCTTTTATCACATTTACACCTAGGTCGTTTTCTCTTGTATGCTCACCTAAAACTTGTCCTTTGTAAACTTGATCACCTGGTTCTACGAAGAATTTTCCTCTATCTTGCAATCGATCAAGAGCATAAGCTAATGCTTGACCTTCCACCATTGATACCAAAGACCCTTTATTTCTTGTTGGGATTTCTCCTTTATAAGGTTCGAAGGACAAAAACCTATGTGTAATGACAGCATTTCCTGCACTAACAGTAAGTAAGTTATTTCTTAAACCTATAATCCCTCTTGAAGGAATCTCAAATTCCAAATGTTGAACATCACCTTTAGGCTCCATTACTTTCAACAGCCCTTTTCTTTGTGTAATTAATTCAATAATCTTACCGCTGTACTCTTCAGGAGTGTCAATGACTAAACTTTCGATAGGCTCGCATTTAACTCCATCTATTTCCTTTATAAGCACTTGTGGCTTACCTACTTGAAGTTCATACAATTCTCTTCGCATAGTTTCGATTAATACACTTAAATGTAATATACCTCTTCCGTAAACATTAAATTTATCTTCAGTATCTGTTTCTTCTACTCTCAAGGCAAGGTTTTTCTCAGTTTCCTTGAAAAGTCTATCTCTTAAATGTCTTGACGTCACAAACTTTCCCTCTTTACCAAAAAATGGACTATTGTTGATCGTAAATAACATACTCATTGTAGGTTCATCAACAGCAATTCTTGGTAGCGCTTCTGGATTTTCAAGATCTGCTATTGTATCACCAATATCGAAATCATCTAATCCAACAACAGCGCATAAATCACCACTGCGCACAGTTTTAACTGCTTTTCGACCTAATCCTTCAAACAAAAACAGTTCTTTGATCCGCACTTTCTTTGTTACACCATCTGATTTACATAAACTATAGTCAACATTTACATTTAAGTCTCCTCTGAGGAGTCTTCCAATCGCAATCCTACCTTGAAATTTAGAATAATCAAGTGATGTAATTTGCATTTGAGCTGTTCCTTCATTATATGGTGCTTCAGGGATATGTTTTATCACTGCATCCAAAAGAGGTGATATGTTCTCTGTTCGAATTTCATGATTATAACTCATCCAGCTCTGTTTTGAAGAACCAAATAATGTGACAAAATCAAGCTGATCTTCCGTTGCATCCAAATTAAACATAAGATCGAATACATCACCTTGAACATCTTCAGGTCTACAATTTTCCTTATCTACTTTATTAACTACGACTATTGGTTTAAGACCAAGTTCAAGGGCTTTTCCCATGACAAATCTAGTTTGTGGCATAGGTCCTTCAAATGCATCAACTAAAAGTAAAACGCCATCCGCCATTTTTAATACACGCTCTACTTCTCCACCAAAGTCGGCGTGACCAGGAGTATCCAAAATATTGATTTTTATACCTTCATATTCTACAGAAACATTTTTAGATAAAATGGTTATTCCTCTTTCCCTTTCTAAATCATTGTTATCTAGTATGAGTTCGCCTGATTGTTTTCTAGGATCTATTATCTCACAATATTGTATAATTTTGTCTACCAACGTAGTTTTGCCGTGATCTACGTGTGCGATGATGGCAATGTTTCTTATTGATTTCATATTTGTATTGTCATAATTTCCCGCAAAGATAGATTATATATTTAGTTTGTTTTCTTTATATGCTTTATTTACTTTCTTTATGTATACAATACTGTTTCCATGTTTCATCCCATTCCTGAGTTCATAGATATCAATCTACCCAATGAATTTCCATTTCCACATTATTACACACCTTTTTCTACTACATTAAAAATTGCTCAATATCTTAAAGATCAGGTCCCTCTGCTTTTTCCTGATTATGGATTTGGTTTGAAAAAGGATGGCAGTGTTGGGAAAATGTTTGGTGTTTTGATCGTAAAATCTAAAGATGGTAAAATTGGATTTTTAAAGGGGTTTTCAGGAAGAATTGCAGATGAAAATTATATAGAAGGATTTGTGCCACCTGTTTTCAATCTATTGGAAAAGCAAGGGTATTTTCGAGAAAAAGAAGAAACAATAAGTGCCATTAATCACTCAATTGAGCAATATGAAAACGAGCCTAATTATCTAAAACTTAAAGAAAAACTTGAATCCACTCTTCTTAAGTACACTAACAAAATAAATAATCTTAAGGAATTTCATAAACGGGCTAAGGCCCAAAGAAAAATAAGACGGTTAGAATTGCAATCTGCTTCTTTAGATGAACAAGAAAAAGGCTTGAAGATACTGAGTACGGAGAGTCAAAGACATCATTTTGAAATAAAAGATCTTAAAAATAAATCTGCTTTTGATCTAGGTAAATTAAAAGAAAAAATAAAAGAAATAGATGAACGAATAAACTTACTAAAGAAAGAACGACTCCATTTATCTAAAGATCTACAAGATTGGATTTTTAAGCAGTATGAATTTTATAATAAAATAGGAGAGCGGAAGAATCTGCTTGAGTTATTTTATGAAACAACAATGAAATACCCACCTTCTGGGGCAGGTGATTGTGCTGCTCCAAGATTAATTCAATATGCTCTTACACATGGATATCAAATCATCGATATGGCAGAATTCTGGTATGGAGCATCGCCTTCTGGATTAATTCGAAGACATGGGAAATTATATCCAGCATGTAGAGGAAAATGCGAACCTATTCTTTCGTTCTTGCTACAAGGAATATCCGTAAGAGAAAATCCATTAATTAAATCTTGTAGCAAGGACTACATTATTGAAGTGATTTTTGAATCAGAAGACCTTATTGCAGTAAATAAGCCTCATGGAGTGTTGTCTGTTCCAGGAAAGGAAATTCAAGATTCAGTATGGACAAGACTTGTAAAAAAATACCCTAATGTGCAATCAATACATCGATTAGATATGGCAACAAGTGGTATTCTACTTTTTGCAAAAAATACGCTCACCTATAAAGCCATGCAAAAGCTTTTTAGTGATAGGCAAGTACGAAAAGTTTATGAAGCGCTTTTGGACGTAAGTCCCAAGGAAAAAAAAGGTACGATTAATCTTCCCTTAAGCCCTTCCTATCTTAATAGACCAATGCAGGTTTATGATCTCAATGGAAAACATGCTCAAACGAAATATGAAATTTTAAATACACAGAATAAAATAGGGGTGATATTTAAACCCATAACAGGAAGAACACATCAATTGCGATTACATGCTGCTCATCACCTTGGTTTAAATGCACCCATTAAGGGGGATGTATTATATGGAGAACCAAGTGATAGGTTATACTTACACGCTGCGGGTTTATCTTTTATACATCCTTTAAGTAGTGAAAAGATCGAAATAAAAAGTCCATCTGGTTTTTTCTAGATTAAAAACGAATTACTGAATGTCATTTTTATATAATTGGAATTAATGTACCTTCTTTTATTAATTTGTATCATATTCATATTAAACTTATAGCATTTTAATTTTATGTAAAAAAGAACTTGAGTATCTTGCGACAAGAAAGTTAATAAATGAAGTTATATATTGAAGGTAAATGCATTGATGATATTCCTCAAATGAAATATCTGATTATTCATGTTCGTATGAATGCGTGGCATACAAAAATGTTATTTACAATTGACGCAGGACATGATTTTAATTCCAAAACAAAAATCACAAATGAACAGGGCGTTGAAGTTAAGTTAAATAGTGAAGCTGATTTATTGAACTATTTGCATGCTTGTGGCTATGAGTTTATGAATATGTATATAGTTTCTCAAGCAAATGGAGGGAAAGTTCATAAATTTATTTTTAAGAAAGTAGATTAATGTCAAGGTATAAAGATTTATTGGAGGCAGTAGAGTTTGAAAGAAAAAATGAAGAGTTTTTCTTCAGAGAAACTTTAAATCGACGTACTATTAAAGAACGTATAGAAGGCGGTCTTACTTGGTATCCTATTGATATTGTAAAAATGGCTTACACAGTAGGAGACTATATAGAACTAATTGTGGAGCGCACTACTGGTTTGAATAAAGCACACAAAATAAGATCTGGTAGTGGAGTAAGAGTTTTCAAGGAGGGGCAAGATAATGAGTATCATGGCACTGTAGCTTATGTGAGGAGAAATAAAGCAAAAATTTTAATTAAAAACGATGGAATTCTTCACGATAATGATTTTTCTTACGGATTAAGAGGAGTAGAATTGATGTATGATGAAAGACCATACAAAGTAATGAAAGCAGCTTTAGAATCTGTATTAACGGTTAAAGATCCTCATTTACAGTCAATCGTCAAAGAAGTTGAAAAATCCTCTAAGTTAAGTGGAAAAATAGATTTTACAGTCTCTTCATTTTTTAATAAAAAATTAAATGAAGCTCAAAAAAAAGCTGTAAGAGGTTCACTTCAAGCTGAAAAACTTGGTATTGTTCATGGACCCCCAGGTACTGGAAAGACTACGACAATTATTGAACTTGTACAGCAACTATTAGCAAAAGAAAAAAAAGTGTTAGTCTGCGCTCCTTCAAATAATGCAGTTGATCTACTTGCATTGTTATTGGATAGAGTAGGTGTTCCCGTACTTAGAATAGGAAATCTTTCAAGAATTGATGAAGACTTATTACATCTCAGCTTAGAAGAAAGAATGCGTTCTCATACTGACTATAAGTTTATTAAGAAGACCAGAATAGAAGCTGAAGAAGCTTTAAAAATGGCAAAAAAATTCAAGCGTTCTTTTGGTGAAAAAGAAAGGCAAGAACGCAGTATGATGTATAAAGAAGCAAAGGAATTGAGAAAATGGGCTAAAGAACTTGAATTGCGATTAAAGAATCTTATCCTTGATGAGGTTAAAGTCATATGCACAACGCTCATAGGTGCAGCACATCCATATGTAGATGATATTGAATTTTCTTCTTGTATAATTGATGAAGCATCGCAAGCTATGGAGCCTTCTTGCTGGAATGTTATTTTGAGAGCTAAAAGATCTTTTTTAATTGGTGATCACAAACAGTTGCCACCAGTTGTAAAAAGCAAAGAAGCCGAAAATAAAGGATTGTCCATAACCTTACTTGATAGATTGAGTGGTGTTATCGAGCACGATTATTTACTTAATATACAATACAGAATGCATCCTAATATTCTTCAATTTCCTAATGAATCATTCTATGAATCCAAACTAAAATCAGCTGACCAAGTCTTAAACAATCAATTGCCAGATGATAAAAAAGTATTTCAATTTATCGATACGAGTGGATGTGGATTTTATGAAGAAATGGACGAAAAAAGGAAGTCATATAAAAACTCCCAAGAATATTATTTATTAAGAGAATATATATTAACACAGAAAGAAAAACAACTTCCTTATTCTATTGGTTTAATTTCTCCTTATGCTGGTCAAGTAAATTTCATTGAGTCTGAGATTGAACAAGACAAAGAATTAGATGGATTGCAAATAGAAGTAAACACAATTGATGGATTCCAAGGTCAAGAAAAAGATATCATTTACATAAGCCTAGTAAGAAGCAATGACCATGGTAATGTAGGTTTTTTAGCTGATGAAAGACGATTAAATGTTGCCATGACACGGGCAAAAAGAAAGTTAGTAATGATAGGAGACTTAGCAACATTATCCCAACATCCATTATATCGGAAACTCAGTGAATTGGTTAATGCAGACAATATATATACCTCTGCATGGGAATACATGGCTTATTAACCTAAGGTGAGGATGAAAGTATTGATGCATTCAGGTTTAAGCGTTTTTGGGCTTTAAGCCCAAAAAAAAAGTGCACCTAACTTAATGGATGCACCTTTCTTTAAATTCTTTACTTTACATTTACTTGATCAAATCTTCAACCAGTTTTGCAGCTTCTGCAAGTTCGATTGCTGAATGAACTTCAAGTCCAGATTCATCAATTAACGTTTTTGCAATATCTGCATTTGTTCCTTGAAGCCGAACAATAATAGGAATTTTTATATCACCTATATTTTTATATGCATCAACAACCCCTTGAGCCACTCGATCACAACGAACGATTCCACCAAAGATATTGATTAAAATGGCTTTTACATTTTCATCTCTCATAATGATTCTAAACGCTTGTTCCACTCTTGCAGCATCAGCAGTTCCTCCAACATCTAAAAAGTTAGCAGGTGATCCTCCTGACAATTTGATGATGTCCATTGTAGCCATAGCTAAACCAGCACCATTCACCATACATCCTACATTTCCATCTAGCTGTACATAATTTAATCCATATGAACCTGCTTCTACCTCTGTAGGATCTTCCTCATCGGTATCTCTTAACTCTGCAAGGTCAGGGTGACGGAATAATGCATTTTCATCCAAGCTTACTTTACAATCTACAGCAATAATTCGATCATCACCAGTCTTTAATGTTGGATTTATTTCAAATAATGAAGCATCACTTCCCACAAAAGCTTTATATAACTTTGAGATAAATTTAGTCATCTCTTTGAAGGCTTGTCCTGTTAAACCGAGATTAAATGCAATTTTCCTAGCTTGAAAACCTTGAAGTCCTAGATGAGGGTGGATATGTTCTTTATGCACTAAATGAGGAGTCTGTTCAGCAACTTCTTCTATATTCATTCCTCCTTCCGTACTATAAATGATGACGTTTTTCTTTTGCTCTCTATCAAGCATTATACTAACATAAAACTCTTTACAGGCATCGAAATCAGGAGCATAGCTGTCCTCAGTAATCAAAACTTTACGAACAAGTTTACCTTCTCCATCAAGTCCGCCTGGTGTCTGAGGAGTTTTTAACATCATACCAAGAATATTCTCAGCATGTTCTTTAATTTCTGCTTCGGTTTTCCCCAACTTAACTCCACCTCCTTTTCCTCGTCCACCAGCATGTATTTGTGCTTTTACAACAGCAAAATCAGTTCCTGTTTCTTCTTTTAATTGAGCTAAAGCAGCATCTATTTCTGCTTCATTATTTACCAATACTCCTCTTTGGATTGCAACTCCATATGAGGCCAATAATTCCTTTCCTTGATATTCGTGAAGATTCATTTATTCTATAGATTTTTCGCAAAAGTAAGCATACAAATGCTTAATGAACGATAAATTTCTTGTTGATTTTTTTTCCTTCTTGTTCTATTTGTAATATGTAAAGACCTGAAGGCACATCAAGATTAATATCCAAGGATTTTAAATGACTTGCTTTTCCATTGTAAACCATTTGATTAGTAGTACTGAAAATGCGAATATTTCCATTGATTTGTTCTTCACTTGTAAGGATAAATCTTCCTTGATTTGGATTGGGACTTATGGTGATATTTTGATCTTTTGAAATCTCTTCATTTGAAGTTACAAAACTGGTTTGAAAGGTATACGGTTCGAAGGTGTTATTGCAAAATGTCTGTTGAGACACTGGTGTGATTCTCCAGTAATAGGTTTTATTGTTTTGCAGATCATATGCCATAAAAGATGGCTCAGTAACAAATACTTCATAATCTGTAAATTGGAATCCAATAAACTTGCTCACCTCAACAAAATAACCAATAACATTTTGGTCACCTGCTTCCCACTCAAGCAATACATCATCATCGGTAACTACTTCATCGTTAATAGGAAAAGTGCCAAAAATCTGATCAAGTTCTAATTCAACTGGAATATATTCATGATCAATTTGTTGTGGTTTCGTGTTCTCTAAGTTTGCAGACATTGCATCCATTTGCTGTGAAGAGAACTTATCCATACAAGCGTCATTACTGTAAGACATAAAATAAGTGCCATCACTTCTGAATTCTATTGAATCAGGATCAGTCTGTATTACAGGACTTTCCTGGTCTCCAGTGCAATTCCATCTAAAAGACAAATAATCTACTGGAGTATCACAAAAACGGTCGGCCTGATTATCACAATTATCTTTATCTTCAGATTTTTCTACTAAAATACCGTTCACAGAGTTAGGCGCAATATCTCCCGCTTCATAATCTTCACCTTCCCAACCTCTAAAGGTATGCGGTAATGAAAAATAATGCCCCATTTCATGTGCCCAGGTATGCGAAAATTGACCGGTACAATTGTAAGCCAAAGCTACAGCTCCTCCTGATGGAGAAAAATATCCACAATTTCCTGCTGGACTAGAAACCAAATATGAATTTGCTGTACCTGGGACATTGTTCGAATTCATCATTTGAAATCCTTGTTGAAAAGTATGATCAAAATACGTATCGTTATTGATGTAACGTATGGAAGATAAATAAAACTGAATATTTGTATTAATAAAATCTTCGTTTAATTGACATAATGCAATTCCAAGATCTTTTTCATTATAACTTGTAGATCCATTCGTAGGGGATACTAAGTGAATAGTCATTGGAACCCATAATATATCGTCATTGTTTTTGGTGCTGAATTCACCAGCAAAAAATGCATCTAGGAATTTTTCTGATTCAGCATCGTGTGACGAACCACAAAAATTAGGCATTTGCGCGAAAGTCCAGTTGCATGATAATATGCAAATGATTAACATTGAAATTCTCATATTAATGTTTGTTTGTAAGCTTAATTAACTTACTGCTTAATTGTTCACAATTACTTTAAATGTCTTTTGAAGATTGTTTTCATCGGACATTTTTAAAAAATACATACCTGAAGTTAGTTGTGTTGAAATGCTTAGTTCATTAATTCCATGCTGAGAGAATAATTGTTGTTGATCTACAATAATTCCCGAAGTAGTAAATAGTTGAACATTGATGTGTTTTGATTCGGAAGCAGAGAAATAAATTGAACCGTCTGTGATTAAAGAATTTACAACAGTAATGTCGTTTAATTCAATTGGATCATTGGAGGCTACTGTTCCAGTGCTAAAAGATGAAAGTGCATTGAATGATTGACATCCTCCTATTTCACTTATTGGTAGTACTCTCCATTGATAAGTTTTACCAGGACTTAAATCTGTTAATGTTAGAGAATTTGAATTTACATAATATTTGTTTTCTGTAAGTATAAATTTCACACTAACCAAATAGCCAGCAGCATTAGGCTGGTTTTCCCATTCTAGTTTTACATTATTATACGTTTCTACTGTGGCACCATCAGCAGGAGACACAGATACTGCAGGCGATATATCACCTGTATTTGGAGTATATCCAACCTTCAAGAAGTTTCTTGCAGGTGAATTATAATCAGCAATCATCATATCAATTTGCTGTTGAGAAAACTCGTATTGAGAGCAGCCAATAAAATAACTCATGAAATTATTTTCTTGTGGCATCAATTCTTCTCCATTATAGTCTTTGCAACCTCCGCCATATTCGCTGCACCCATTCCATGTGAATCCTAAATTGTAATCAGCAGGAGTGTCGCATAAGAAATCACCTGAATTAGCACAGTTGCTTCCATCTGCTAATTCATTCAAAACACCTCCTGGGCTATATTGACTATCTACAGGATTTCCGTGATCCTCTTCACTCCATGCTACTTGATCCCAGCCATTGAAAACATGTAATAAAGAAAAGAAATGTCCTAGCTCATGTGAAAGAGTGCCTGAAAAATCATTTACTTGATTTAATCTCATAACTATTAAGTCAAGATTTGGATCATAATACCCTAAGGTAGTGCCTAGGGCATCAGGGTTAGATTGAGCATTTTGGCAAATGAATATATTTATACTATTTGATCCAGGGCCATTTTTTTCAATAACCATTTTTACTCCACTACTTGTTGAAGAAGGATTGGTATACATTCCCGTATCATCAACATAATTAAATGTTTTATCCTTTATATAAAACACCATGTCAACAGGAGCATAATCAGCATTTAAAGCACAGAGTTGATTCGCTATAAGATCTTCATCAATTCCACCTGAACCATCAGAATTACGTACAATATGAAAAGTTACAGGAATATAAACTGGTACTCCAGATCTAACAGAAAGACCTTTTTCTACTAACTTCCTATTTTGCAATAAGCGTTCTATATCTAGATCATCTGCTATGTTTCCGCAATGTTGAGCGTTAGTAGACGTTAAAATTGTTCCTAAAAGTAGTGCAAGAAAGAATTTAAATTTCATGTTCGTAATTTATATAGCTTTATAATGATTCAGAAAAGGAAAACCCCTATTATGAATGATATTTAGTTGTAGATTAAAACAAATGTACTTATTAATTTATATCTCTGTTGTCATCTAGCCATCATATTATTAAACTCAATGCCATTATGTGTTACAATTTATATAGATTAAGTGATTACGTAAATTAGATCTAAATTTTAATTTTCTAGTAATTTCCAAATATGTATATATTTGCTTTTTCTTTAATTTTTGCTGAACAACATAAGTGTTTCAGCGTTCACCTTTTGAATAAATAATAAACAATGAGTAAAGTTACCGTCGTAGGTGCAGGAAATGTAGGTGCTACAGTTGCGAATGTTTTAGCGCATAAAGACATTGTAAGAGAAGTAGTATTGTTAGATATCAAAGGAGATTTTGCGAAAGGCAAAGCCTTGGATTCATATCAACAAGCTTCAATCGATTACTACAGCACAAGATTAGTAGGAACTGATGATTACAAAGACACTGCTAATAGTGATATTGTAGTGATTACTGCTGGTATCCCAAGAAAACCTGGCATGAGTCGAGATGATTTGATTTCAACGAATGCTAAAATTGTTGGTTCTGTAACGAAGTCAATTCTAGAACATAGTGAAGACCCTATCATCATAATTGTTTCAAATCCTCTTGATGTGATGACTTATGCAGCGCATAAAGTATCTGGATTAAGTGATAAGAAAGTATTTGGAATGGCTGGAATTCTTGACACAGCTAGATATAGAGCTTTTCTTAGTATGGAATTAGGTGTTTCTGTAAAAGATATTCAAGCTTTACTTATGGGAGGGCATGGTGATACTATGGTTCCTCTACCAAGATATACGAATGTTGCTGGAATACCTGTTACTGATTTAATATCGGAATCTCGCTTAGATGAAATAGTTGAAAGAACGAAAAAGGGGGGAGGAGAATTGGTGAAATTAATGGGTACAAGTGCTTGGTACGCGCCTGGAGCTGCTGCGGCTCAAATGGTTGCTGCAATTGTAAGAGACGAAGATCGTATCTTTCCAGTATGTGCCAGATTGAATGGCGAATATGGATTAAACGATATATTTTTGGGCGTTCCAGTAAAACTTGGTAAAGGAGGGATTAAAGAAGTAATGGAATTGAAATTAAATGAAAAAGAAATGGCAGATTTGAATACATCAGCTAATCATGTTAAAGATGTTGTTGACTTATTCAATACGATGGGTATTTCTTAACAAAATAACATAGGGGGTGTAGTTCATACACTCCCTTTTTAAATAGTTGCATTTGTTTGTATTAGAAGATAATTCAGTTTTTCAAAGGATGACCACGAATAGTGGCTCTTCGGTTGCAGAAATTAGTACGAATAGAAAAGTTTTACTGATATTTTTGCGACATTTAGCATGTATATTTTGTAGAGAAGCATTAAAGGATATACATAAAATCCAAGCTAACTTAAATAAACAGAGTACTGATGTTGTATTCGTTCACATGGCAGACTCTCAAGTCGCTGATGAAGTATTTGAAGGGTATAACCTTTCTCACATTCAGCACATTTCCGACGTAAATAAAGAACATTACAAGGCCTTTGGATTAGTGAAAGGTGACTTTAGGCAATTATTTGGTTTCAAAAGTTTCTTCGGTATGGGGCGTGCCACTTTAAAAGGAAATAGGGCAGGGTCAAATGTAATTGGTGACCCACATCAAATGCCCGGTGTTTTTCTCATCAAGGATTCTAAAGTTATAAACTATTTTATTTACAATAGTGTAGGAGACTATCCTGATTATATGAAAATTGTAAAAAACGGCAAATAGATGTAATTATTTGCACATCAAATCGTTTATGGGGTATGAAAGTTCATATCCTTCTTTTTTTAAGTTTTTCTTTTCTTTGGGCACAAGCCCAGTCTACTTCGGATCAGCTCATTGCTGACTTAAATTTTTATAGTGATGCAATGGTGAACGCTGAAAGTTATACCAACAGATTGCGCGCTCATGATAAATTTTCCACTTTATTCAAAGAAGCCTTAACACATGAAAATGCATGGAATTTAAAATTGGAAGCAATACCTTTTATTCATAGTGTAGTTTCACCTGATAGCCTTTTTAAAATCTACACGTTTCATCTTGTTGACTTAGAGAATGTTACCCAGGAATCAGGATTTATTCACATGAAGGATAATCGTGTTTTTGAACTTGAATCCACAAATTATCTTGATGATCTTGAATATAATCAATACAGCCCGCAAGATTGGTTAAGCGGCATATATTATCACATCATTCCATTCGAAAAAGAGGAGAAAAAAATGTATCTACTCTTTTCATTTTCTCAACCAACAGCCTTTGATAAAAGGAAAGTCATTGAGGTGCTTTCTTTCGAAAACGGGAACCCTGTATTCGGTGCTGAAGTATTTGTTGAACCTGTAGAAAATGGAAGGGATATTATCAAAAATAGAAGAGTGTATACCTATTCTGCAGATGTTAGTATGGTTATCCAGTATGATAAAGATTTCGATGCAATTATTGTTGATCATCTAATGGAAGTGAAATCAAGAATTCCAGGAAATAAAGCCAATACAGCTGTACCTGATGGAACATATACTTCCTATGCATTGAAAGATGGTAACTGGATATATAAAGATATGGTCTTTGAACCTGAATTAAAGTTGCCTAAATCAGATGAAGAATTAAAAGAAGGAAAGTCTGGTTTGTTTAAGCCAAAATCCAATTCCAACAATTAAAGTATTATATATTCAATTCGTTTGTGTAATTTTCGAATGTTATCCGTCATACTATAAAATAAATGGCTTGAAATTTGTATTATATACTATATTCAAGTAATATGTTTTTTGGGCTCGAGCCCAAAAAAATAATTGCGGATAAATTAAATTGGTTAGATATGAAAGAGAGACTAACAATTATAGAACAAAAAAATCAGCGTAAAGGGCGTAATTACTCGATCGCGATTCATGTAATCATATTGCTATTGCTTTTTATTTTTGGGAGATTTGCTGATAATCCTGAAGAGTCAATAGATGATCAATATGCTGTTGCCATCGATTTTACATTGGATCGCAGTTCCAATTCAACAAGTGGTCAAGAGGCAGCAGGTGAAATGCCGGAACAAGCAGCGGAAGAAGAGAGAGCCGAAGAAGTTGAAGAACAACCTGAAGAAGTAGAGGAAGTCGTAGAAGAGGTAGAAGAAATCGTTGAGGAAGAAGAGTTTGAAGACGAACCTGTTCAAGAAGTTACTGAAATTATTACACCTGAAGTTACAGAAGTAGTTGAAGAGGAAAGTCCTGTAACAGCTGTAGAGGATGAAATTGCTTTTGAAGAACCAGTAAAAGTAGATATTCCTAAAAAACAAGATGTACCTAAGCCAAGTACAGGTGCTTCAAAACCTAAAACATCCACAAGTAAACCTTCATCATCATCTGGAAGTGGGACAGGGTCTAATAATACGACCTCTAAACCATCTAGTGGAAGTGGCACAGGTAAAACTGATTCAGGTTCTGGAAGTGGTTCAGATGCTTCAGGTAATGATGGTAATAGCGGAATAGGAACTGGTGGCTTGGGTAAAGGAGAATATGATGATAGTGGGCAAGGAATATTCGGTAGAAGAGTCATAAAAATTCCTAATCTCGGATCGTTAATGCAAAATGACGTTACAGGAAAAATTGTTGTAAAAATGTGCGTCAACCCAAGAGGTGATGTTATCCACACGGAGTTAATAAGGAAAGAAACGTCAATTACGAATAGAGCAAAATTGAAAAGAGCGCTAGAGGTTGCAAAAAATTATAAGTATGAAAAGGACATTGATGCTCCTAGAGAACAATGTGGTAAATTTACTTTCAAACTTGATATTAATAAATAGAAAATAAGGCGCTTTAAAAGGCGCCTTTTTTTGTAATCTTTAAGATCATGAAGTATATCTATTATTTCTTTTTTATTGTCTTTGTTACATTAACATCATGTAATTACGAAACTTTTAACTATGGGGCTTATTCGTATAGTCGTCAATCCGATTCACTGGATACAAAGATAATAGATAACCGAAACGATACATTGTCAATTGGACAACTAAAAAATGAAAATATAAAAATAAGTGATCAAGTAGTCCTAGAAAGAAAAATAATAAAAATACCTGATTTAAGTAATTTAATGAAAAATCAACTTCAAGATGGACAAATAGTAGTTAAACATTGTATTAATCCAAGAGGAGATGTAACATATGTCGAAGTTATCAATGAGGAAACAACAATAAAAGATAAAGCTCTTGTGATAGAAGCCCTTAAGATAGCTTTTAACTATAAATTTGCGCATAATCCAACTGCTCCTGATCAGGAATGTGGAAAGTTTACTTTTAAATTAGTTGCAAAATAAATATTCTGTTTAAATCTGAAACCTGTCTTTATAATTTTTCAATTCATTTTTCTGAGCCTTGGGTTCCTAAATAATACTTCTTAGCCTTTTGTTTTAGAGGTAATATTCATATGTTTCCTGCCGACAAAAGAATATAGTGCTTATAAATAGAGAAAAATCCTAAACAAATGCTCACTTTTGCAGCTGATTTATGGAAGATATAGCTGAAATAAAAGAGTTACTAAGCAGGCCAAGAAATATTCTGATATCATCCCATCGAAATCCTGATGGTGATGCACTAGGGTCTTCACTAGCGTTGAGTTTATATTTGCAACAGCTAGGTCACAAGGTAGAAGTAGTTACACCAAGTGAATATCCACATACATTTGAATATTTACCTCAAGTCAGAGATATTAAAATTTATGATGTTCATTCCGAAATGGTTGATCCATTTTTAGAAACATGTGATGTTATTTTCGCATTAGATTTTAATGGACTTGATCGGATTGATAAACTGGGTGGAAAGATTTCAGAAGTTAAGGATAGATCAAAAGCAAAAGTCATTATGATCGATCATCATCTTGATCCTGAGCCTTTTTATGATTATGGATTATCAGATACAGCGGCTTCTTCTACAGCAGAATTGGTTTTTGAGTTTATTCAATTCTTGGAAGATACTCGATATATAGGGCCTGATATAGCTACTTGTATTATGACAGGATTAATTACTGATACAGGTTCTTTCAAATACAATACAAGACCAGCAACATTTATTTGTGCAGCCAAAATGCAAGAAAGAGGTATTGATGTAAAAGAGATACAAGATGCCATATTTAATAGCATGAAAGTAAAACAGATGAAATTACTGGCACATGCATTGTTTAAACGAATGGAGATTCTTGAAGAATATGAGACAGCAATTATTGTTTTAAATAAATATGATTATGCTAATTTTGATATTCAAAGAGGTGATACGGAAGGCATTGTAAATTATATGCTGATGATGAAAAATATCAAATTAGCAGCATTTATCACACAACAACCTCAAATCGTGAAAATTAGTTTACGGTCAAAAGGAGATATATCGGTTCAAGAAATTGCAAGAAATCATTTCAGGGGTGGAGGTCATAAAAATGCTGCAGGAGGCGCTCTATATGGCTCTCTTTCAATGGTAATAAATAAATTTAAAGAAGTTCTTCCAGAATATATGGAGAAAGTACAAATTGAAAATAATAAATAATGAATAGACTTTTTGTTTTATCAATAATATGTGCGTTTGTTTTTGGGGCGTGCAAACAAGAAACATCCAAAATGCAAGTTACAGATACAGGTTATTATTACCAGGTTATTGAAAAAGGTAATGGACCAGAATCTGTTCAAGATCATTTTGCATATTTTGATGTAGAAGTTACAAGTGTTACAGGAGAAGTAGTTTACAGTTCGAAGGAACAAAATCAACCAGGTGTAATGAAAATTCTTCCATCAACAGAAACAGCTCCAAATCCATTCGGAGATATTTTATTAGGAAAAAATGTAGGAGATAGTATACATATATATTTAGGCGGAGATGATGCTAGAGGTTCTGGCTTTGATTCTTTAATTTATAAGATGCGATTTAATGAAATGTTGGATCAAACAGCCTTTGATGCTCGTCTTGATGAAGAAAGGAAGAAAGCGGAAGCACGAATTGAAGAATATAAGGTGCGAGAAGGAGAAGTTGCAAGTTCAGTAGCTGATTTTTATTCAGACTACAAAGCAGGTAAAATGGATAGTAAGATCGTTACCTCGGAAACTGGACTAAAGTATGTTATTGTTAAAGAAGGAACTGGAGCGAATTTTAAGGCGGGTGATCGAGCGTCAGTATTTTATTATGGCGTATTATCAAGAACAGGAGAAATGTTTGATAATGCCTATAAAAGAGGTCAGGAATTTACATTTAATGTAGGACAAGGAGGTGTAATTAAAGGATGGGATGAAGGTATTACCTATATGAATAAGGGATCTGAAGCTTTCCTAGTAATTCCAAGTGAACTAGGATATGGTCAAGCGGACAGAGGTTTAATTAAACCAGGTGACGAACTTATATTCTTTATAGAAGTACCAGAGTAATGACAATAGAGCAATTAAATGATTTAAAATCTAGGCTGGCCCACTTGAAGGGCTATCTTTGAAGTCGAGAAGAGAACAGCTGAATTAGCAGATTTAGAACAGTTACAACTTGATCCGGAATTCTGGAACGATAGTAAAAGAGCTCAAGACATTATGCGTCAGATTCAGACGCATAAAAATAGGATATTGCGTTATAATACTATCAAAGAGCAAATTGATGATTTGGAGGTTTTGGATGAATTTTTTCGAATGGGAGAAATTCAAGAAGAGGAAGTAATCACAAAGTATGATCAAACCATTGAATTATTGGAAGATGTTGAGTTTCGATTGGCAATGGATCAAGAGGAAGATGAATTATCTGCAATTTTGGAAATAAATGCTGGTGCCGGAGGAACAGAAGCATGTGACTGGGCAAGTATGTTGGAGCGTATGTACTTAATGTACAGTGATAAGAGCAATTACAAAACGTCAATTTTATCATCAGTTCAAGGCGATGTTGCAGGAATTAAGTCCGTCAGTATAGAGATAAAAGGTGATTATGCATATGGCATGCTAAAAAGTGAGAATGGTGTACATCGACTAGTAAGAGTATCGCCTTTCAATGCCCAAGGAAAAAGAATGACATCTTTTGCTTCTGTTTTTGTCCATCCTTTAATTGATGATCGTATAGAAATTGATGTTAATCCAGCAGATTTAGATTGGGATACGTTTCGTGCAAGTGGAGCTGGTGGTCAGCATGTAAATAAAACTGAATCTGCTGTTCGTGTAAGACATGCACCGAGTGGAATTGTGGTAGAGTGTCAAGAAGAAAGATCGCAACATCTCAATAGAGAAAAAGCGATTATCATGTTGAAATCACGATTATATGAAGCAGAGATAAAAAGAAGGCAAGAGGAAAAGCAAAAAGTAGAAGCAGGAAAAATGAAAAATGAATGGGGATCACAAATACGATCTTATGTTCTAGATGACAGAAGAGTAAAAGACCATCGAACAGGATATACTGTAAATAACACAGATGCCGTTTTAAATGGAGATTTAGAAGGATTTTTAAAAGCATTTCTAACTTGGAATGGCGAGTAAAAAATATTTTGGGCTTAAAGCCCAAAGAAAATTAATATAACAAGTCTTCAAAATGATAGTTTGTGTTATTCTCGGGTATCTTTTCAAGACTTAATAATTTTAAATATGCACACTATTAGTACTTTTGGAATATGAAGAATTGGTATGTTTTTATAGGGATTATCTACCTTTTTATGTCTTGTGACAATACGCTAGATTTAGTAGAGGAGGGAACGGAAGTATCTGTAGTATACTCGCTTTTATCAGCAACAGATAATGAGCAAGTTGTAAGATTAGAAAAGGGTTTTATTGATCAAGACATACCTGCAACCGAATTGGCACAGGATCCAGATCAATTGTATTATGAAAATGCAGTAGTGAGATTGAATAATGTTACTAAAGGAACAAGTTATACATTATCTAGAAAAGAAAGTAGTGAACTAGGACTTGAAAGAGAAGACGGTTTTTTTGTTTCTTCTCCAAATTACATTTATCACTACAATGGAAATGAAGATGATTTTGAGAACAATGATGAAGTTGAGCTTTCAATTAAAACTTCAGAAGAATCAGAGCCTATTACAGCAAATATTACTTTACTTAGTGATCTTTTAGTTTTAAGTCCAAATACAAACTTTCCCACAGAAGCACAATATAAAATACAATGGGTTATTCCAGAAGAAAATCCACCTGTAGAATATGTAATAAAAATTGAATTACATTATAAAGAAGCTAATTTGCTTGACGATGAGCCAGAATTTGAAGATAGAATGCTGACTTGGAATTTTGGTAGATTTAAAAATTCAAATTTTGCTGAGGCACCTGGAATAGACTTTTACAAACTTTTTGGAAATAACTTGGAGGAGTCACCAACTTTAGAAAGAACCTTTGAACATTTCAATATTATTATTGAGTATAGTGGGGAAGAAATGGAAGCTTTTCAGAACTTTTTAACAGCAAATACAGGGATAACTAGCTCGCAACCTTTACCAGTATATTCTAATTTATCCTCAGGACTTGGCTTAGTGGCAGAGAAAGAATTTAAAGTTATTGAAAATCAGTTTATAGGCACTGCTACCAAAGATTCTTTAAAAGATGGAAGATTTACAAAGAATTTAAATTTTAGATAGTCTTTCCCTATAATTCCTTTTACATATAATTAAATTGAACTTGTTTAGAATGACGTTCTGTCATAATTAGTCATAAAATCATGTCATATATTCTATAGGAATCTACCATTATGTCACAAATTGATGGCTGGCATATTAATTGACATTAGGAAAGTGTACTTAATTAATAAAACAATTTAAACACAATATATAATGGGTAAAATTATTGGAATTGACTTGGGGACAACGAATTCTTGCGTTGCCGTAATGGAAGGTAATGAGCCAGTTGTTATTCCAAATCAAGAAGGAAGAAGAACAACTCCTTCGGTAGTTGCTTTTTTAGATAATGGTGAACGTAAAATTGGAGATCCAGCTAAAAGACAAGCAATTACAAATCCTACGAGAACAATTTCTTCAATTAAAAGATTCATGGGGAATCGATTTGGAGAAGTATCAAAGGAAGTAGGTCGAAATTCATACAAAGTAGTTAAAGGTGATAATGATACTGTAAGAGTGACTATTGATGATCGTCAATATACACCGCAAGAAATTTCAGCCATGATTCTTCAAAAGATGAAAAAAACGGCAGAAGATTTTTTAGGGTCTGAAGTTACAGAAGCGGTTGTAACAGTACCTGCTTATTTTAATGATGCACAAAGACAAGCGACAAAAGAAGCTGGAGAAATTGCAGGTTTAAAAATATCTAGAATTATAAATGAACCGACTGCTGCTGCACTTGCATATGGTCTTGATAAAAAGACTGAAGATTCAACTATTGCAGTATTTGATTTGGGTGGAGGTACATTCGATATATCTATACTTGAATTGGGAGATGGTGTATTTGAAGTGAAGTCGACAAATGGAGATACACATTTAGGTGGAGATGATTTCGATCAAGTTATTATTGATTGGTTAGCTGATTCGTTTAAAGAACAAGAAAACATGGATCTTAGAAAAGATCCAATGGCACTTCAACGTTTAAAAGAAGCAGCTGAAAAAGCAAAGATTGAATTATCTAGTGGCAATGAAACAGAAATTAACTTGCCGTATGTTACAGCAGTTGACGGTGTTCCTAAACACTTGGTTTTAAAATTATCTAGGGCTAAATTTGAAATGTTAGCTGCAGAATTAGTTGAAAGAACTTTAAAGCCATGTGCTGAAGCGCTAAAAGATGCTGGCTTATCTAAAAGTGATATAGATGAGATTATTTTAGTAGGAGGATCAACTAGGATTCCAAAGGTTCAAGAAGCCGTTGCTGAATTTTTTGGTAAAGCTCCTAATAAATCAGTAAATCCAGACGAAGTTGTTGCAGTTGGTGCGGCAATACAAGGTGGTGTGCTTAGCGGAGATGTTCAAGATGTATTATTACTAGATGTTATTCCGTTATCATTTGGAATAGAGACTATGAATAATATTTACGATGTTGTCATTGAAGCGAATTCCACAATACCTACAAAAAAGTCAAAAGTTTATTCTACTGCTGTTGATAATCAACCATCAGTTGAAATTCATATTTTACAGGGAGAAAGACCGATGGCTAGAGATAATAGATCGATAGGAAGATTTATTTTGGATAGTATACCTCCAGCTCCAAGAGGTGTTCCACAGATCGAAGTAACGTTTGACATAGATGCAAATGGTATTTTGAGCGTTTTTGCAAAAGATAAAGGTACCGGTAAAGAACAAAATATTCGTATTGAAGCATCAACTGGTTTATCAGATGAAGAAATTGCAAGAATGAAAGCAGAAGCGGAAGCTAATGCGGAATCTGATAAAGCTGCAAAGGAGAAAGCAAGCAAACTGAATGAAGCAGACTCTCTTGTCTTCCAAACAGAGAAACAATTGAAAGAATTTGGTGATAAATTACCTGAAGAGAAGAAAGAAAGAATTCAAAAGGCTTCTGATGATTTAAAAGAAGCGCATAAAATTCAAGACATGGCTAGGATCGAAACTGCAATGACTGAATTAAATGCTGCTTGGCAAGAAGCTAGTCAAGATATGTACCAAGCTGGTGCAGGGCAAGGTAATCCAGACCCTTCAGCTCAAGCAGGTGCAGAGGCAGATGGATCTAGTGATTCTTCAGACGAGGATGTCACCGATGTAGAATTTGAAGAAGTGGAAGAAGATAAGTAGAATACTTATTCTATACTAGATATTAAAGAGGTTATCTCATAGGGATAACCTCTTTTTTTTATATACTGACTCAATTTTAAAGCATAATAAATCAACTAGATTCATGTCAGATTATTGATCTATCTGCATTGTTCTATTTATACTTCGAATAACATAAAGTAAACAAGCTATCGAAAGAACTGCAAGTAAAATACCCATTAGCCATTTTCCATAAATCATGTTACCAACAGAAAACAAAGCTGCGTATACTCCTATAATTCCGAAACTAGAAAGCACTATTTCAAGGCCTAAAGATGAAGGATGAATAGATAATTCTCTACCTTCCCTATTCATTTTATTGATGAAGCCTTTCCAACCAATAGAAGAAGGTTTAATTTTATTATAGAAATTCAAGAGTGTTTGATTATCAGTAGGTTTTGTCACTAAAGCAGTAATAACCCAGGTCAAAGTTGAAATGAAAGTAGCTAAACAAAGTACTTTCCATCCTTCTATTTTATCAGATTCCTCAGCAAACTTGTTATACATCAGGAAAGAAAATGCTACGATAAAACTTGAGATCATTGCAGTTATTTCACTTATGGCGTTGATACGCCACCAAAACCATCTTACTATAAAAATAGCGCCCGTTCCAGCACCTATAACTAGAAGTAAATCGAATGCTTCTTTGGCTGAGGTCAACATTAAACCTAGTAACATTCCAAGTAGTCCTGAGACTAATGTAAATAACTTAGCATAAGAAACTAAAGTCTTTTCTGAAGCTTGTGTATCTATAAATCGTTTATAAAAATCATTTACAAGATATGAAGCTCCCAAATTCATTTGAGTTGACATTGTTGACATAAAAGCAGCTATAAGTGAAGCTGCAACCAATCCAAGTAATCCTACTGGTAAATAGCTTAACATAGCAGGGTAAGCGAGATCTTCTCCAAGTTTACTCTTATCAATTCCAGTAAATACAGATTGAATGTCAGCAACTTCAGGAAATATAACTAAAGAAACAAAAGCTATTAAGATCCATGGCCACGGTCTGAGCGCATAGTGAGCTACATTGAATAACAGAGTAGCACCTACTGCATTTTTTTCATTTTTTGCAGAAAACATTCTTTGAGCAATATATCCTCCGCCACCTGGTTCAGCGCCTGGATAATAAGATGCCCACCATTGAACTACTAATGGTATTAATAATATTGGTACGTAAACTGAAGGATCACTGAGATTGGGTAGAAAAGACATTTTTGATTCTACATTGGGATGAGCTAATAATGCTTGAATTCCTCCCACTTCTTCTATGTTTATTAAATATAGACAAGCCCAAATGGATCCTATCATGGCGAGAATAAATTGTACAAAGTCTGTAATTAGAATTGCTTTTAATCCGCCTAAGTATGAGTAAAGTATTGTAATCGAACCTGCAATAAGCAATGTTTGCCAACCTTCTAATCCCAAGATGATTTCACCAAACTTTATAGCAGCTAATGAAACAGCGCCCATAACCAATACATTGAAAACTAAACCTAAATACAATGCTCTGAATCCTCTTAGAAATTTTGCAAAAGGTCCGCTATATCGTAATTCATAAAATTCAATATCGGTTAATACCATGGATCTTCTCCATAATTTACTGTAAATGAATACTGTGATCATCCCCGTTATTAAAAATGCCCACCAAGCCCAGTTTCCTGAAACTCCATCTTTCCTTACTAACTCAGTTACTAAATTGGGAGTATCAGCTGAAAATGTAGTAGCCACCATGCTGAGACCTAGTAGCCACCATGGCATATTGCGACCACTTAAGAAATATTGAGATAGATTTTTACTTGATTTTTTAGAGAAATATATCCCTATTGAGACAATGAAAATGAAATAGACAAAAATAATTATCCAGTCCCAAACTGCTAGTTTCATATATTTTTTGTTAATTATGCTACTAAATTAGTACATTCCTCCAACTTCATTTTACATAATATGAATACAAACTATGCAATTGGTTTTTTATTTGAGCGTACAACAAGGTTAATAAAACTTCGTTTTCATCAGTTATTCAAGGAAAATAATGTGCATATAAGCCCCGAGCAATGGGTCGTTTTAGATATATTGTATCCTAACCATATCATGAGCCAGAAAGAACTAGTTGAAAAAAGTTTTAAAGATGCTCCAAGTATCTCTAGAATTCTAGTAAAATTAATCAAGTCGGATTACATCATAAAAAAAGTAGATGAATTTGATAAACGTTTATTTAGAATTGAATTAACAGAAAAAGGAAAAGAGTTGGTGAACATGTTAAGACCAAAAGTGAAAGAGCTGCGATCAATTGGAATACAAAATTTTAATGAAGAGGAAATTAAATTATTGATAGCTCAAATGAATCAAATTTTTGACAATTACAATAAGTAGTTGTATATGCAACTATTTTATTATATTTGAAAAAAAATGTAGTATGAAATCTCCATTACCTAAATTATTTACTGAAGCAAAAGACTTTATGCCTTTGCTTGGAACTGATTATATTGAAATGTATGTAAGCAATAGTAAACAAGCTGCGCATTTTTATAAATCAGCATTTGGTTTTGAAAGTTTAGCTTATTCTGGCTTAGAAACTGGAAATGAGGAATCTGAGTCTTATGTTCTGATTCAAGATAAAATTCGTTTAGTACTAACTAGTCCTTTGAAAAGTGGAACTTCTATTGGAAAACATATAGATAAACATGGTGATGGTGTAAAAGTAGTTGCATTATGGGTAGATGATGCAACAACAGCATACAATGAGGCTGTGTCTAGAGGAGCGAAGTCTTATATGGAGCCGTTTAGCCAAGAAGATAAAGATGGGAAGGTTGTTAAATCAGGTATTCATACATATGGAGATGTAGTGCATGTTTTTGTAGAACGTAAGGAATATGATGGAATTTTTCTTCCTGGATTTAAAGAATGGAAAACATCTTATAATCCAGCTCCTGTTGGTTTGAAATATGTGGATCATATGGTGGGAAATGTAGGCTGGGGAGAAATGAATACATGGGTAGAGTTTTATGAAAAAGTAATGGGTTTTACTCAAATTATATCATTCGATGATAAAGATATATCAACTGAATATACTGCACTCATGAGTAAAGTTATGAGTAATGGAAATGGACGTATAAAATTTCCTATTAATGAACCTGCTGAAGGAAAAAGAAAATCTCAAATTGAAGAATATTTGGATTTTTATGAAGGTGCTGGTGTGCAGCATATAGCAGTAGCTACTGATGATATCATAAAAACAGTTACAGATCTCAAGAACCGGGGTGTTGATTTTTTACAAGTACCGACGACATATTACGACACTTTGGAACAAAGAGTTGGAAAAATTGACGAAGATATTGAACCTTTAAAAGAACTTGGAATTCTAGTTGATAGAGATGATGAAGGTTACTTATTACAGATTTTTACTAAGACGATTCAGGCTAGACCAACCATGTTTTTTGAAATCATTCAAAGAAAAGGAGCGCGTTCTTTTGGTAAAGGTAATTTTAAGGCACTTTTTGAAGCTATAGAAAGAGAACAAGAATTAAGAGGGACACTTTAAAAATTAATAATGAAAAAACCATTAGTATCACCAATTGATCGAAATAGTAATCCTGAGCTACAGGAAATGATAGACTTTTATAATGAAACCTTGGGTTTTACTCCGAATTCGTTGTTTACAATGATGCATCGCCCACGTATATCTGAAGCATTTTTAGAAATGAATCAATCAGTGATGGAAAATAAGGGAAGAGTAACAAGCGCGTTAAAAAGACTTATAGCTTATCTTTCTAGTATGACCACAGGATGTCGGTATTGTGAGGCACATGCAATCCGAGCTGCAGAACGATATGGAGCAAAGCAAGATAAAATGAATCATATATGGGAATATAAAACACACCCTGTATTCAATGATGCAGAACGAGCTGCCTTTGACCTTGCCATTGCAGCTTCTAGAGTTCCAAATGAAGTTGATGATGAAATTTCTGAAAATATGAGGAAACACTGGGATGATGGAGAAATAGTGGAAATAATGGGAGTTATCGCATTATTTGGTTACTTAAATAGATGGAATGATTCTATGGGAACAATGCTCGAAAAACCAGCTGTTGATTCTGCTGAAAAGTATCTTACAAAGGATGGTGAATGGGAAATAGGTAAGCACATCTATTAAGGATAATACCAAAAGATGTATATAAAATAACATATCTCTATTGTGTTAACGAAATCATTTTTTACATTTACAAACTAGCAAAGCCAAACGAAGTAAATAAAATCACATACAACTTATGCAGTGTATAAGTTGGAATACATTTTAGCAGAGTTATTGGTTTTCTGTTTCGTTAATCAATAAGTTTTTCGTTATGAATTTTTCAGGTTTGGATTATGCTGTGTTTATCCTATACGCAGTTGTTATCTTATTTATTGGACTATATGTTTCCAGAAATAAGGATGGAGTAAAAAAGAATGCAGAAGATTATTTTCTTGCTTCGAAATCTCTTCCTTGGTGGGCTATAGGAGCTTCGCTTATTGCTGCAAATATTTCAGCAGAACAATTTATCGGAATGTCTGGAAGTGGATTCGCTATTGGTTTGGCGATTGCTACTTATGAATGGATGGCAGCTATTACGCTCTTAATTGTAGGGAAATATTTTCTTCCTATATTTATAGAAAAAGGTCTATATACTATACCAGAGTTTGTTGAGAAAAGGTACAGTGCACAGCTTAAAACTATATTAGCTATATTTTGGATAGCCTTATTCGTTTTCGTAAATCTTACTACCGTATTGTATTTGGGAGGTAAAGCGATTGATACAATAGTAGGAACTGGGGATGGAAGTTTATTATTGATTAGTTGTATAGGTCTAGCAGCATTTGCTGCAGCTTATTCTTTATGGGGTGGCTTATCAGCCGTTGCTTGGACTGACGTTGTTCAAGTGGTGTTACTTGTAATAGGAGGTTTAATTACAGTGATAATTGCATTGGATGGTTTAACTCCTGATGGAGGTGTTTTTGCAGGGCTTAGCCATTTATATGATGTAATTCCCGAAAAATTTTCAATGATACTGCAGAAAGGTGAGATTATAACTCCCAATGGTAAAGATGCATGGTGGGATCTGCCAGGTGTATGGGTTTTAATAGGAGGGATGTGGGTTGCTAATATATATTATTGGGGATTTAATCAATACATCATACAAAGGACCCTAGCAGCTAAATCATTAAAAGAATCTCAAAAAGGGATTGCATTTGCAGCTTTTTTAAAGCTTATCATTCCTATTATCGTGGTCTTACCAGGAATGATAGCTTATGTGTATAACATGGACCTTTCATTAGGCAAAGTAACGCTAGAGTCAGTAGCTCCTACTTTCTTGAATGAAAATAGCACGGGTTTTGTCAATGATAATGCAGCTCCTTGGTTGATAAGTGAATATGTTCCTATGGGACTCAAGGGCTTAGTCCTTGCGGCTTTAGCAGCTGCAATTGTATCTTCCTTAGCTTCAATGGTCAACTCAGTTTCCACGATTTTTACGATGGATATATATCAACCTTTAATTAATCAACGTTCAAGTCAGACAAGATTAGTAAACGTAGGTAGAATTACTGGATTCATTGCTCTAGTTATTGCCATTTTCTTAGCTCCGATGTTAAAAAGTTTAGGGCAAGTCTTTCAATACATACAGGAATATACAGGTGTAGTTTCACCAGGAATTTTAGCTGTTTTTGTAATGGGATTATTTTATAAGAAGGCAAGTAATAAAGGGGCTATATTTGGGGTCTTAGCATCTATACCTATTGCGCTATTATTAAAATTGGGGCCTGATGCTGGAATATTGCCTAAAACTCCTTTTTTACATCAAATGGGCATCACTGCACTTCTTACAATGTTGATTATTTTGATCGTATCAGGATTTGATAATAAAGGTAAAAATGATGAAAAAGCTATAGAGTTTAAGAAAGATCTTTTCCATACTTCTGGAGTATTTAATATAAGTGCTATGGCTATTTTATTAATCGTTGCATTTTTGTACGCATATTTTTGGTAAGCTTCACAAACTTTTGTGTGGATATTTTGTTTTGAATTATATGGATCATATAACTTTACAATCAGAGGCTCTTGTGCCAACCGACTATGGCGAATTCAGAATTATGGCTTTCGCCCAAAAGGATTCAGAACAAATGCCGCATCTAGCTATTGTTTCTCCTTTATTAAACATAAAAGAACCCGTATTATTGAGAGTGCATTCTGAATGTATGACAGGTGATATTTTTCAATCTAAAAAATGCGATTGTGGGGAACAACTTGATGTAAGTTTGAAGCAAGCAGCAAGAAATAATGGTATGGTAATTTATCTTCGACAAGAAGGAAGAGGTATTGGTTTGATAGAGAAGCTTAAAGCCTATAAATTGCAACAGAATGGTTTGGATACAGTTGATGCAAATCTGGCTCTTGGACATCAAGCAGATGCGCGTGAATATCAAGATGCAGTCGCAATATTAAATCACTTTCATATTTCTGCTGTACATCTAATGACAAATAATCCATTAAAAATGGAATATTTAACACAATATGGAATTGAAGTAACCAAAAGGGTTCCTATTATTTTGCCTACTAAAAAAGAAAATCTAGGATACTTCGAAACAAAAAGAAAGCGAATGGGCCATTTGTTTTAGAAAGTCAATTTCTTCTTTATCTTTGATTATATGAACATCGAAGAATTTAGATTATATTGTTTAGAAAAACCGGGTGTAAGTGAATCATTTCCTTTCGACGAACATACACTAGTTTTCAAGGTCTTAAATAAAATGTTTGCTCTAGCGGGCTTGGAAAGGATACCTTTTTCTATAAATTTAAAATGTGATCCTGAACGAGCTATTTTGCTAAGGGATGAGCATCCTGAAATTCTCCCTGGCTATCACATGAATAAGAAACATTGGAATACCATAAATTGTGAAGGCCAACTAACATCAAAAATGATTCAAGAACTTATTGATCATTCATATCAACTTGTATGGAATAGTCTTTCTAAAAAAACCATTCAGTCATTCAATGAAGGAAATTGATCTACTCATTGTCGGCCAAGGCATTGCAGGTATAAATCTTTCCTACATTGCTAAAAAGAAAGGATTAACATGCATGCATATTCATCAATCATCTCCTGGAGAATCTAC
Source organism: Saprospiraceae bacterium (assembly GCA_020627825.1). GTDB lineage: Bacteria > Bacteroidota > Bacteroidia > Chitinophagales > Saprospiraceae > JAHDFB01. The sequence goes on along the minus strand of JAHDGD010000001.1, from coordinate 34,803 downwards.
TAAAGTTGCTGCTGGTTTAATAAATCCGATTACTGGAAGAAGATTTGTAAAGTCGTGGAATATTGATACCATATTACCTTTTGCAATAAAGCACTATAAAGAATTGGAAGATGAGTTTAATATCAATTTTACAGATAGATTGCATATCCTGCGTACATTTCAAAATGTAGCTGAAGAAAATGCTTGGCTTGCTAAATCAGCAGATCCATTTTTAAAGGAATTTCTATTGGATCGTCTAGCTTTTGATAAAAGTAAATTTTCAAATAAATTAAAGACGGTTGATTTAATGGGCGAATTACAAAATTGCCATAGAATTAAACTTTCTACTTTACAAGATTCTTATCTCAATAAGTTGAAGCTAGATGATGAATTAATCGATGAATGGGTAAAATTAGATGATCTTCGATTTCACGAAAACTCTATTACATATAAAAGTTTATCTTTTAAAAATATTGTCTTTGCTGAAGGTTGGAGGTCTATTTATAATAGCTTGTGGAGTCATATTCCTTTTGCTCCCTCCAAAGGAGAATTATTCCTTGTGTCTGCTCCAGACTTAAAACTCAATGCCGCGTTTAAGAATACGATGTTTATAACACCATTAGGAAAAGATCTTTATTGGGTAGGAGCAACTTATGAATGGAAGAATTATGATCCATTTGTTGGAGAAAAAATGAAAGAAAAGCTATTTACTATGTTGAACAATACGCTTTTATGTCCATATGAAATTAAAGCACATCTTTCAGGAATAAGACCTTCTAGTAAAGATAGACGTCCTATTATTGGCCCACATCATAAATATCCACATGTTTATATATTTAATGGAATGGGAACAAAAGGAAGTTCTCTTTCCCCATATTATGCTCACGTTTTAATAGATTTTATTCAAGAAGGAAAAGGTATTCCTTTTGAAGTCTCCACAAAACGGTATCCTCCCTCAAGCTAACTTGTCTTTTAATTTATTGTTAATTGTCATTTACTTGGCATCATTAACTTCTTAAAAGTGGTTACATTTATGATAAAGTATAGTGTAATGCTTTTATAAATTATTGGCTATGAACAAGAGAAGTTTATTTTATAGTATTTGTCTAGTATTCGTTAGTTCTTTTTTTCAAGTTGATAGTTCAAATTACGAAAGAGAAAGTGCCATTCTTTATACAGTTATGGGTATTTCTGATTACCTGCATTTTTCTCCAAAAGAAATCGATGATACATTTTCTGAAGCTATTTTCGACGATTATATTTCTTTATTAGATGAGTCAAAACGTTTTTTATTGCAATCCGAAATCAATCATTTATCCACTTACATAAGAGATATTGACAATCAAATTAATGACTTTGATTTCGAGTTTTTTAATAAAACTTGTCTAGTAATGGATGATGCCATTGATAGGGCAGAAGGTATATATAAAGAGATCATTCATAAAGATATTTCAATTAATGAAATGGTTTCTTATGAAACAGATGGAGCAAAAAAAGAACATCCTAGTTCAATTGAAGCTTTATATCAAGAATGGGAAGATCTCATCCAATATACAGTTGTGGGTAAAATGTATGATCTTTCAGACAGTGACAAAAGCAAAGAAGAGTTAAAAAATGAAGCTATTTTAAAAACCATGAAATTGTATGATGAATGGTTCGAAAGACTTCATAATATTTCAAGAAATGACCGTTTTGATCAATACATCAATATTATAATGAGCCAATTTGACCCCCATTCCTCCTATTTTAGCCCTCAGGAACAAGAAAATTTCGAGATCCAAATGGGAAATAAATTAGAAGGAATAGGGGCTCAATTATTACAAGAAGGGGATTTTGTTAAAGTAATGAGTATAGTACCTGGAGGACCTGCCTGGAAAGGTCAAGAATTACAGGAAAATGACATTATAATAGAAGTTCAGCAAGAGAATGAGAAATCGATAGATATTGCTGGAATGAGAGTTGAAGATGTTATCAGAATGATTAGAGGTGATAAAGGAAGTGTCGTCATTCTTAAGGTAAAAAGAACAGGAGGAATTACAAAAACAATTGCTATAGAACGTGATGAGATCATACTGGAAGATGCTTTAGCTAGATCTGCGATTATAGGAATTGAAAATGAAGTAAATCGTATTGGTTATATACACCTACCATTGTTTTATGGTACTTTTGATGGTGGAAAAAGTTGTGCTGCCGATGTAGAAAAAGAGATTGCAAAACTTAATAAAGATGGTGTCAATGGCATAATTTTAGATCTTCGATATAATAGAGGTGGATCATTACCAGATGCAATTGATATGACGGGATTATTTATTGAAAAAGGACCTGTTCTTCAGGTAACAGACAATAGAGGAGAAAAAGAAATATACAAAGATGAGAATAAAAATGTTGCTTATGATGGCCCATTAATTGTTTTAGTAAATGGAGTAAGTGCTTCATCTTCTGAAATTGTTGCAGGTGCTTTACAAGATTATGATCGTGCGGTTATAGTAGGTGGCCCTAAAACATACGGTAAAGGAACGGTTCAAGGCTTATTCGATCTTGATCGTATGATAGAAGGCGATCATTCGATCAAACCTTTGGGGCAAGTAAAATTAACTGTTCAAAAATTTTTTAGAGTATCAGGCGAAAGCAATCAATTGAAAGGTATTATTCCTGATATCATTGTTCCTGATGAATTTTATTCCATAGAATATGGAGAAAGTGATAATGAAGATGCTTTATCTTACAGCAAGATAAAACCTCTTTCATATAATCAAAATGTTTATAAAACGAAAAAGATTGATATCTTAAAGTCAAATAGCCAAGTAAGGGTGGAAGACAATCCCAATTTCACTCGGTTGAAAGAATACAGTCAATTTATTTCAGGTCAAGAAGATAAAACGCAAGTTTATTTAGATTTCGATATGTATAAAAATGAGTTAGATGATATGAGTAAGAAAATGGATCGCTTTGATTCCATATTCGAAGATAAAATAGAGGATATGTATGCACAGATAACTTCTAGTGATGAGTCTTATGTTAATGAATTCACAACTAGGAAAATTAAAAGTGACCGATTTCTAAATTCTTTATTAAGTGATATTCAATTAAATGAAAGCTTGCTAATTATGCAAGATATGTTAGATTTTGACAAAAGATTGGTGCAAAAATAGTTTAGAATTTTTGGGCTTTAAGCCCAAAAATAACTTACAACAGTGTAACGATACGGGAAAATCCTTTTTCGTGTGCATATTCTTTTGCGGTTTTGCCTGATTTATCTTTTAACTGAGTATCACATCCATGTTCCATTAACTTTTTTACTATTTCAAATTGGTCAAACATTGCCGCAAAGTGCAAAGCTGTTTGATTTAATGTGTTGACTACATTTACTTTACTTCCATGTTCCAATAAAAGATCTGCAATCTCTATATGCCCTTTAAAGCAAACACCCATAAGAGCAGTATTTCCAGCAATATCTATTGAATTGACATCAGCACCATTTTTAAGTAGTAATTCCACAATCTCTTTTTTATTCATATAACTAGCAAAAACCAATGGTGTGAATCCTTTGTCATCGTGCGTATTAATTAGAGAAGGGTCTCGAGCTATAAGATCAGAAATTTGCTGAATATTACCTTGTTTAACTACTGAAATCAAATCCATTGAACCAATTTTTATCTATAAAATTAACAGACCATAAGGTATAAAGCAAATCAATTGTTCTTATATTGGCATTGATTTTATTTATTATGAATTTTTCCCAATTAGAATACTTACTTTCTTTACATAAACTAAAGCATTTTGGATTAGCGGCTAAAGAGAATTTCGTCACGCAGCCAACTCTATCTATGATGATTAAGAAACTCGAAGAGGAATTAGAAATTCAAATATTTGATCGATCGTCAAACCCCATAAAGACAACTGAACTTGGACTTAAAATTATAGATCAGGCTAAAGTTATTTTGTCGGAAAGAAGAAAGCTTATTGATCTGACTAAAGGTGAAATTGAATCAATGGAAGGAGAGGTTTCAATTGCAATTATACCTACTCTTGCACCTTATGTTTTACCTATCATTCTACCTCTTATTCAAACTCAATTTCCATCTATACAATTAACTATAATCGAGGCAACTACTGCATCAATAATAGAACAATTGATCGATGATCGAATTGATTGCGCATTATTAGCAACTCCTTTAGCAATAAAGGAAATTACAGAACACCCTTTGTTTAAAGAGGCATTTTTCCTTTATTCTGATGATGAGAGCCATGTTGAAGAGATCAATCCCAATGATATAAACATGGATAGATTAATTTTATTAGAAGAAGGGCACTGTTTAAGATCTCAAGCATTAAACCTATGTAATAGAAAAGATCAAATTCCAGGTAATACATTGTATAAAATAGGTAGTATAGAAACTGTTATGAATCTTGTTAACCAAGGTCATGGTTTAACCATAATACCTGAACTTGCTGTTCATCAATTATCCAATGAACACAAACATAAAGTCAAAAAGTTAAAAGCTCCAGTTCCAGTTAGACAAATCAGCTTGGTTCATCATAGAACATTCCACAAAAAGAAATGGATTGAAAATTTAGCTGTACTAATACAATCCGTTGTACAAAAGAGCTTAGACCTTCACATTAATTCTAAAATTATTCCAATATGAAATATGTCACTTTGATACTATTTATTTTACTTATGTCATGCGCAGATCAAAAAGATCAACATATTCCAACAAAACAGATTAAAACATCGATTGAAGATGTAATGCATGCTCAAGCAGATGCATGGACGAATGGAGATATTGATTCTTTCATGGAAGGTTATTGGAAAAGTGATTCTTTAAGGTTTGTTGGGTCAAAAAGCATTACTTATGGATGGAATCAGACAAAAGCAAATTATAAGCGTGCTTATCCTACAAGGGAAGCAATGGGTTCCTTATCATTTGATATCAAAGAAATAGATGTTTTAAGTCACGATGCGGCTCTTTTGCTTGGTGGTTTTACACTTTATAGAGTTCAAGATACTCTATCAGGTAATTTCACTTTAGTGTGGAAGAATATTAATGGGAAATGGCTTATTACAAGTGATATGACCTGTGGGTAATGAGTTTCTAGCTTTCTTATTTCTTTGCGAAAGTTTAGCTAAAATTCAGCACGCAATTCACATATTGTATAAATATATATGTGTAATTTCCTAATTTCGAATTTTGACTGATGGTGATTCCTATACTTTTGAGTATGTATATGAAATATTTCATATGCTAAATCAAAAATTACATCATTATGAATTCTAAACTTCATCAATATATTCATACGGAATCGGAATGATTCACTGAATAACTTATTCTATTTCCAAGGAATACGTTTAACCCGCATTATTCAATGTGAAATCTATTGTGACCTAAACTGTCTTCGAAATAAAGGCTACTCCAACTTTTGCTCACTTGCCATAGTGTTGACTATGATTCTTTTACAAAAGTTGTTCTTTCTTAGGCATTTCAGGACTCATTACGAAGTTCTATTACATAATTCGGGGTTAAGGCATAATTTATGTGATAGTGCCTATTTCGAGAGTTTAAGAAACTGAATCTTCCTCTTATACCATTGCATAATATTAAAAACTAAGTTGCTACTACTTGGCCTTACATCCCAATGTAGAATATGCAACATAACCATTAAAAAAAAGTAACCATGATTATTCTAAAAATTTTCATCCTTATTTTAATTACCGATTTATTTACAGGCTTTGTCCATTTTCTTCTTGATCAGTACGGATCACCTGACAGCAAATTCTTTAAAAATGCAATTAAAATTAATTTGTCGCATCACGAAAACCCAAGACTAATGATAGAAAGAAGTTACTGGGAATTAACAAAAGACAGCTGGATGTTAGGGTTTATATTATTCCCTATAATTTTCATACTATTTGGCTTTCATTGGGAAGTTGCGTTTGTTTTTATTTTAGGTGCAAATACAAATATTTTTCATAAATGGTCACACATGAAGAAAAGTGAAAAACCTGCATTTGTTGCATTTCTTCAAAATTTAAGAATTGTCCAACATAGCAAACACCACAAAACACACCATAAAAAACCATTTGACACCTATTTCTGTATCATAACCAATATATGGAATCCCATACTAGAAAAGATTTTCTTTTGGGAAGGAGTAATTTGGGTGTTAAAGCGATTTGGTATACAACCTGTTGCAGGAACAGAAGTTAGAGGTTTCAAATAATTCCATTTCTATTAATAGTAAAAATGGTGTAAATAAAAGAGAAGCTAAGTGTGATTAAGAAGGCCCTTTCATTGGTATGTCATAACTATACTTTATGAAAGGGTCTCCTAGTCTAATATGAGAGTACATAATAGCTTCAGTTTATATAATATTTTCGAATCCGTATTAACTTACTTTATATATGTACATTTGAGGTATGAAGTTTGAATCTTATCATTTTTCAGAAGGTTTGAATAAAGGAATCCGATCATTAGATTGGAAAAGACCAACTGACATTCAATTTAAAAGTATCACTAGTATTCTAGAAGGCGAAGATGTTTTAGCTGTTGCTCAAACTGGAACAGGCAAAACAGCTGCATATGCTATACCTACGATAGAAATTTTAGAGCAAATAAATGAAAGTCAACGGAGAAAAGATGGATTAAAATGTATAATTCTTGCCCCAACTCATGAATTGGTTTTGCAAATAGTTGATGTGATAGAAAGTCTTTGTCGATATACTTCTGTCTCCGTAATTGGACTTTTAGGAGGTGAAAAGTATGACAAGCAAGTTGAAGCATTGAATAATAGAGTTGATATTGCAGTAGCAACCCCAGGAAGACTGTTCGATTTAATTCATCAAGGTCATGTTAAAACGCACCGTATTCGTAGCCTTATTCTAGATGAAGCAGACCAAATGCTTGATCTTGGTTTTATAAATGATATCAGACAATTGGTGCGTTTACTTCCTTCCAGAAAACAAACACTTTTCTTTTCGGCAACAATTAATGATTACATAAAAAAAGTAGCGTATTCACTCGTCAAACAATCTGCAATCCGTATTCAAATTTCACCTAAGAACCCTATTGCTGGAAATATTGAGCATACAGTTGCTTTCATGGAAATGGACGATAAACGCTTCTTTCTTGAACGCTTGATTAGAGAACATGAAGATAAAAAAATCATGGTTTTTGTTCGTACATTAGTTCGAGCTGAAAGAGTTTATAAAGCAATGGAACGGGTAGGGCTTGCCACTTTGTTGATTCATAGAGAAATGGAACAAGAAGAGCGTGTTCAAAATCTTAATCTATTTAAAGACGGTATAATTAAAGTCCTTATCTCTACAGATGTTGGAGCTAGAGGACTGGATATAAAAGATATTATCTATGTTGTAAATTATGATATACCGGAACAAGTTGAAACATATGTACATCGGATAGGAAGAACTGGAAGAATCCGAAAAAAAGGTTATGCTGTTTCTTTCGCAAGCCCTCATGAGAAAACCTTACTACGTGAAATAGAAGCTTATATTGGTGAGCATATTGAACGGTTATCAATCGATCAAGACGATTATGAAGAAACCATATTGTTCAGTGAGGAACAAGGAGAAGATTGGCAGAAATTAATGAATCTAGCTAAGGACTTAGAAGCAAAGAATAAACGCAAGAAAAACAAAAAACAGAAATAGGGGTTACTATAATAAAGTAATAGGTATGAAACAGGCTATTTGGAACGGTAAAATCATTGCGGAATCTGATAATACTGTATTAATTGAAGGAAATCACTATTTTCCAGAACAATCCCTTAATAAAGACTACATTATTAATTCTAGTACAGAAACTTCGTGTCATTGGAAGGGGATAGCTAATTATTTCACACTTTCAGTTGATGGTATGAAAAACCCTGATGCAGTATGGTACTATAAAAATCCTAAAGATGCTGCGAAGGTTATTAAAGATCGAGTCGCATTCTGGAAAGGAGTAGAAATTGTAGAAAAATAATTCGGTTATTTTTTTTGGGGTTAAACCCCAAAATACTTTTGATTTAAAAGATTAATAGTACTTTCGCAACATGGAGAAAATTATGCATTCTGCTTGTCCAGCTTGTGGTAGTAAGGAAATTAGCTACAAATTAAAAACAGTTGATTATTCGATCAGCAAAGAAGATTTCGAATTATGGAATTGTGGGCAATGTACCTTTCTTTTTACGCAGAATGTACCTAGTCAAAAAAATATAGCTCCTTATTATAAAAGTGAGGAATACATTTCTCATTCCGATACCAAAAAAGGTATCGTAAACAATCTATATCATCGTGTTCGTACAATTATGTTGCAGCGTAAATTCAAATTGGTGAATTCGTTTGCACAGCAGGGAACATTGTTAGATTATGGATGCGGTACAGGGTATTTTCCAGCTTTTGTTAAAAGTAAAGGAAAGAGCGTAAAAGCTATAGAGATAGATGCTGATGCTAGGGCTTACGCCAAAAGTAAATGGGACTTAACCGTTGAGGAACCTTCTGCATTATACGATGGTACGTTTTCAGAAGAATCATTTGCTGTTATTTCGTTGTGGCATGTATTGGAGCATTTGTACGATCCACAGATGTATATGAAAAGGTTTCATCAATTATTGCAGGAGAATGGCACTTTAATTATAGCAGTACCAAATCATTCATCGATAGATGCACAATATTACAAAGAGTATTGGGCAGCATATGATGTTCCACGTCATCTTTGGCATTTCAATCCAAAAAGTTTCGAGGAATTTGCAAAAGCTAATGGTTTCGAGTTACTTATAAAAGAACGAATGCCATTTGATTCTTTTTATGTTTCTTTATTAAGTGAGCGTTATAAAAAAGGAACAACTTCACTTTTTTCTGGATTTAAGCAAGGATTCAAATCTTATAGAAAAGCAAATGCAGATATTGATTTATGCAGTAGTGTAATATATGTTTTGAGAAAAGCTTAAGTTGTTAATGCCGCATACTCATTGAGAACTTGCTGTAAATTATACATCATTTTTTTCATATCCTTTTCATTAAAACACATTGGTGGTTTTACTTTTAATACATTCTCATAAGGCCCATCGCTACTCATTAGTATTCCTTTTTCTCGCATACGATTCGTAATGAATTTGGCACAATCGGTTGCTTCCATCCCGCTTTCCATTAATTCAATACCTAAAAACAGTCCTTTTCCACGTGTGGAGACCTGAATACCTGATGGCAATTCGAGCTTTTTGATTATTGAATAAAATGCTTTTTCCATCTCGATTGCATGAGCTTGTAAATTTTGTTCATAAACCTCATCAAGAACAGCTTCAGCTATTGCCATACTGACAGGATTACCCCCATATGTATTAAAATATTCCATCCCATTATCAAAGCTCTCAGCAAGTTCCTCTGTACAAACCACCGCTCCTATAGGATGGCCATTACCTATCGGCTTACCCATTGTTACGATATCAGGTTGAACATCATGATCCTGAAAAGCCCAAAAATGAGATCCTATTCGCCCAAAACCTGTTTGAACCTCATCGGCTATACAAATACCACCATTAGATTGAATGATGTTATAGACATATCTCAACATTTCACTGTCTAATTCAACTTGTCCTGCACAACTTAAAATACTTTCTCCAATGAAGCATAAGGGTTTTGTTCCTTGTATGAATTTATTGACTTGTTCTTTATAAGTTCTTTTGGAATCTGTATCATTACGTTTGTAAAATGGGATTTTGATTATACTTTTAGTTTTTCCTTTTCCACCTTTTCTATCAAATTTATAAGAGCTTATATCAACAGTATTCGTTGTATTTCCATGATAACCCATTTCAAATACAACTTTATCTTTTGTTTTTACATAAGACTCTGCTATCCTTAATGCAAGTTCATTCGCTTCACTTCCAGAATTTGTGAAATAAACTCTTGTAATATTGGAAGGAAAAGTAGCCAATAATTTTTTAGCATACCGAAGAATATTTGGATGAAGATAGCGTGTATTGGTATTTAATAGCTGAAGTTGTCTGATTGCCTTTTGCGTAACAACAGGATGTTCATGGCCTACATGTGCTACATTATTTACGGTATCAAGATATCTTCTACCAGATTCGTCATATAAATATTGCATATAACCTCTTAATATAGTTAAAGGTCGTTTGTATGAAACACTGAGATTTTTACCAAGAACTAATTGTCTTATGGGCAATAATTTTTCGACTGAATTATCTTCTATCTTAGAAGATAATAAGTATGGGGTAAGTAGATGTGGAGTAGGGCAAAGAGCGCTCCAAATCTTCCATTCATAAGGGTAGCACACACCTGGGTAATTTGTTGTATTACCTAATAAATCAAGTAAGACTTGAAAATGTAAATGGGGTGGCCACGCTCCATTTTCATTTTTGTCTCCTAAATACGCGATATGATCTCCTGCTTCTACCCATTTTCCGATAGGACTTAATTCCATTGATTCTTTAGAAAGATGCCCATATAATGTATAGAATGGCATCTCATCTGTGTGATGCTGAAGAATAAGTGTATATCCATAGTCACACCTTTCGTCATTGTTATGGGAACATATGACCTTACCTTGATAGGGGCTAAAAATTTTCCTTTTTGAGTTACTTTTATCCTTTAGGCTAGACCATATATCTAGTCCTAAATGCTGGGTTCTCCATTGATATCCTTGATCGTTTTCTGCTTCATAATTATCCGTTGTATAAAAAGGTCTTATTTCACCATATCCCCCATATGCATATGCCCAGTCTTTTTGTTCTAAATAATTGAAAACATGTTTTTCGAATGTCGTAACAGTTTGTAAATCATATGTTGATGGAATCACAGTTGAAGCAACACTTAAGTCGATGCGTCCACTTTTCTCCTTTTGAAAATCCATAACAGGTTTAAAAAGATTTCTATTTTTTGTACACCATTCTTGGAAAATATGAAAGTTGGGATGGGCTATGAATCCAGCTCCAACTCGATGGGAATAATGGATAAATGATGCTTGCATCGAATCTAGATAATTCAATGCATTCCAAGCTTTCTCTTCACTTATAAACTGATATGAAGAAGAAACACCTTTAGTCTTTTTATCAGCTGAAATCAATACAGATATGGAGAGTCTTGCTCTTATTAAAATGTCTAAAACTTCAATTTCACCTTCAGTCAATGTAACATACTTAGTAAATCCTTCTAAAAAGGACCGAACTGCAGCTAATCCGTCTTTCTTTTCCATAATGACATAGGCACAAGCAATGGCCACATCACAAATTCTCAATGTTTTCAATGTATCACCAAAATCGATTAGCCCCATTATTTTGGGCGAAAGCCCATTAAAATGTACTAAAATATTCTCTGTGTGAAAATCATTGTGATTATGACTTATCGGTAGGTCCTTCAATGCTTTTGAATACGAATTAAACTGACTGAACACATTATGTATAATATCTTTTTTATGTTGGTCGGGTAACGTATCAATTTTCGCTGTATGATGCAGTAAATGAAGTGGGTCCCATTCTTCAAATCGATTCAGGTGCGGATGATCGAAATCATAAAGATGTTGCTGCACTTGAGCACATAATTGCCCCCATCTGTTTAAGAGCAATGGAGGATGATATAATACATCGCTCAATAATTTACCATCAATCCATTCTAAAATGATGGCATTGTAGGTTTTGTCATCATAAAGTATCGGTTTTATATAACTATCTTTTTCCCAAGGTTTGATATCAGGAATTTCGATACTTTTAAAAGATCGAAAATGCTTGTGTAGTTGTACAAGAAAATCAATACTTTCATTATTGGTAGAGGCATGAAAGAGTTTTATATTAAAACATTTTCCATCACCCAATATACATTTAAAATTGAGGTTCACTTCTCCCTCAAATTGTTGAATATCATGTACTGCAAGTCCAAAATGAGATTCTAAAATAGCTTTTAGAGGATCCATGAATTGTTTTAAAACAAATATATAAGTTCGTGTTACAACATGTTTTTATTTGAAGGATAATCCTATAATATTATTTAATTTCTATTCTCATTCCACTAGAATGCGCATTAAATTCTGGTGCATACATAGACTGAATAGTAGCGAGACCTGCAGAAAAATCTCCTTTTTGGCTAGCATAAACAGTGTATTCGAAGTTATAAACACCTCTTGGTAAATAATCAATAAAAAAGTTGGTTGCTTCATCTTTTGTCTCTTCGTAATAGTACAAACCATTTTGATAAGTATATCCGCTTAAGACAGATTTTGGCTCAGTGCCTGAAGCTCTCGAATCCTGGATGTGAATAAACTCCATAGGTCGATCTACTTCAAGTGTGAGTTTTATGACTAATTCATCACCAATTTCTAAAAAATCATTAGCTTCTAATGGAATTAAGACGGGACCTCTTTCACCAGATTGCTTTTTAAAAAGTGCCCTTCGTATTTTCAAGGGGGTTTCCTGATATTGCTCTATTTTATCTATATCTTCAACATATTGATAGGTCGTGCTCACCCATGCTTTCGTTGAATTTGGATTAGATACAGTGATAGAATTTGGAACATCATTGACAGAGGAAGAAGTATATTGAATGTTGTATTCCCCCACAGCTTTTTTGATTTCAGATTGATTTATAAGCGAAGAATTTACTCCTTCGACTTTTACCAACTTTTGTTCCGATAATTTATTTTCACCCGTTTCAAGAATTGCATAAACAGCTTGTGTAGTTGACTTTGTCGAATTCCATTTATTGGTTTGTTTATTTGATAAAAGCCATTGCTTCAATTCTTCTACAAAAGCAGTGTTTTGTTCTATTTCTTGAAACGCCACCATCAGTAATGATTGAGCTTCTAGATTAGATTGATACCAGAAATAGCCATTTGTTTCTTTCCAATATCGTCCTAAATTTTCTTTAAATATGCTTGTTTGCCTTAAATGCTCAAGAATTGTAGAGGCAAATTCAGCATCACCATTTCTATGGAAATAAAGTGCTAATTGTGCTTTATTTAATAAACTATAGGAAATCCAATCTTTCTTAATGATTTTCACCCATCTTTTTACATTAGTTTTCGTTTCTAATTTCAGTTTCAAATCTTTGAAAAAGGAACTTGTATAAAGAAAATGAATTTGAAGGGGAGAAACAGAAGAAGGTTTAGGGATAGAACTTCTTTCCATTTTGTTCCATTCATCTTGAATGTAAGAAAATGACTCTTTATAAAATACATTCATTTTAGGATCTTCTTCCATGACATCCAATTTTCTCAGTTGTCCAAATCCTTGCAAAATATATTGAGTGATATATAAATTTGGTCTTCCTTTTGGAAACCAAGGAAGTGCACCTTGCATGCTTCTTGATAGAATGACTTCTTGATTTGCTATCAATTCGGCACGAACTCTTTCTCTATCAAATAAAGTAGCTAACTGTTCCATCTGTTGTTCTTCATCAAGTGCATCCAATACCCATGGAGTTTGTTCAAGAAGTACATATTTTAATTCCTCGTTTTTATTTAAATTAGATTTTAATTGATTTTTAGCATTCCAGTCTTTATACACTTTTTCTATGGATGGATTTTCATCCAAAATGTGCTTTGCTAAAACATTGGAAAAATACCGAGAGAATATTTGCTCTGTGCATTTATAACGGTATTCCATAAGATAAGGTAAAGTTTGAACGGCAAGCCATGAGGGATTACTGACCACAGAAATATTATATAGTTTGGGATCAATTGATTGGCTGTTTTTTAAAGATGTTTCCAGTGATGCAGTCTCCTTTTCATTGATTACATATACTTTACTTTCTGTTACCATTTTTCTATTGTCGAGGACAATAGCTGTTTTTTCTTCTCCATCTTTAAATAGATCACTTGTTGCTATTATTTGATATCTTATTCCGTCGATATTTTCAGGAATCTTCAACGACCATTCTACTAAAGCATTTTTTCCTCCATCTATAGTTAAAGCTTTTATTTTTTTTGAATTAGTAAAAAGAGAGGTAATTTCTTTATTTGAAATAATATCGAAAATCTTAATCTCTGCTTTAATATTTAAATTCGATGCACTCATATTTCGAATATCGGCTGGAATGACGATTTGATCTCCTTTTCTGAAAAACCTAGGGCCATTGGGAAAAACCATTAAATCTTTCTTGGTACGAATACTTTCCTCATCTGATATGAATTGTAAGTACTTACTATGTCCAAATGCAAGTAATTTCCATTCTGTTAATGCTTCATTCATTGTGAATTCTAAAACGATGTCTCCTTCGCTATTCGTTACTAAATCTGGTTTGAAGAATACAGTTTCATTCAAGTTTGTACGAATAAAACCATCATCATTATTAGATGAAGCATTATTGTCCAAATCTTGTGAGTTTAGAGAAGAATCTTCATTTTCAACTGATGGAGCTTCATATGAAGCTGAAGCCATATCACCATTCATTACTCCTGAAACTTTGCTGGCTAAAGCTCTTCTAGCTTTTTTTATAGGCCCTTGCTTTCCATTGCCAGTAACGGTTACTTCATCAAGTACTGCTCCTTCTTCCATCATTACTTCCACATGTTCTCCATCAAAATAATATCCTCCATTTCGGTGTCTAAAGGCAATAGGAATATTCGTGTGTATGTAAGGAAAATCAAAAGGATCAAGGAAAGAACCGGTATAGCGTTCCTTATTATAATTTCTACTGTATGTAGTGTGATCGGAATATGGCGATATATCAGATCTTTTTATAGTATTTGGAATAGTGAAGGTGGACCAATTATGCTTATAAAATGCATCTAATGATTTATCATATAAGCTTGTTACAAGCTCGATTGGGACAATCTGATTTTCATTGTCTAAAATTTTTAGTCTCCACTTTTCTTCTGAACCAGGATACAACTCACTTCTAAATGTTTCCCAAGTTAATTTAAGTTCTTTCTTCGGATCTTTAACCTGAATAAATTTAGATATTTTATGATACCGATTGTTAAAGTAAGTAAAGTAATGTAATTCAATGCCTCCTTCATCACTTTTTGAGATGGAATACAACTGATTATTAGACTTTAGAATAGGATACGCTTTATATGTTGAGCCTCCATTTTGTCTATTCTCTACTTCATACATATGTAGATTATGCAGGCTATTTAAGTTTACTTCAAGTGTGTTGTTACATAAAATAGATTCAGGAGATTGAACATTAAGAACACTTTTATTATAAAATGAATTTTTATTGTTATCTATAAACAGGCTGACTGTATCAGCATTTGGACTTGAAAGAATGATTTTAAATAGCCCATTAGTTAAGTTGTTTAAAGAATATATGTATAGCGAATCTATAGAAATATCTTCTTTCGAAATTTCTTTTAGAATAGGAAGGTTTTCCAATCTAGTTTCATCTTTATAAGGATAAATTACAGTTCTTTTATTATATTCCTCCTTATTCAATGGATTAAATTCAGCTTCCCATTTTTTATTTATAAAAAATGATGAAGGAGCCTCTAGTTCATAAATAGAACATGTAATCTTATCATGTATACGTTCTCCATTTTGATTGGTAAGATGTATTTGTATATCTTGATCTTCGTGCGTGTAGTTTTGCTTATTTGAATGTATGATAAAATCTTTATCGCTAACATAAATAACAGTTTGTTGTGTTCTTGTTTCGCCTTTTTCATCTGTTATTTTTGCCTCTATAGTGTAAGAATATGTATTGTATTGATTTTGAGTTTGTGGAAGTTCAGGCGTGAACGCAATAAGGAACTTACCTTTTTCATCAGTTTTAACTTCACCATTTGCAATTATTTTAGCAGGTGTGGGATTGTAATATCTACTGTAATACCATCTATATACTTGATTACGTACAATTGAATACTCTACGTTTTGATTATTTACAGGCACTTCATTATATGAAATAGCTTTACCAACACTTTTTACTTCGTTGCCAAAGGAATAGGTTTCTTTTACTGTTTCAAATTCAATTTTGAAAGTAGGCCTTTTATATTCTTCAACACGAATAGATTTGACACTACTGATGTTTTCTTTTGCGAGGCTGAATCGTAAAGAAAATTGTCCATTTAGAACGTCAGTTGGAATTTTGAATTCTCCATTTACAGAACCAAATTCATTCGTTTTTATTTGACTACTTTCAATGAGTTGATAGTTGGCATCTAGTAATTCAACTGTAATTTTTTCATTTGGAAGAACACTTTGAGTATGAGTGTTATATAGGATTGATTTAAAATAAACAGTTTGTCCTGGCCTGTAAATAGCTCTATCTGTGAAATTTAAGGTGTATACATTTTTTCTTCTTGGACTGTATTCTTGATAATAAAAATTATCAGAAGTAAATAAGGAGCTTTCATCTGAGGATATGTGAAATAAATAACTTTCTCTTGATTCGATGAAAGTCGCTAACCCATTAATCGAGGTTTCTTTAGAATCTATGTACTTTAATACATTTCCATTTCTTTTCCATTCCCTTTTATATCGTTCGATTTTTGCTTGCTTTGGATTTCCACTCATTCGATCCATAACTTGCAAGTTATTATTAACCTTTACTGCAGCGATATTCGAAACATGAAAAAGAGCATAACTCTTTAGATTTCCATTTTTAGCTTTTAATACTAATAAATAAGCACCATCATTTAAAGATTCCATTGTATATTCTAAAGAGTGCTGATCCAAATCTTCCGTTCCAAGTAATGAAATATCAAATGATTTAACTTTAGTTCCAAATGTTCTTTCTTTATTGGAGTCTTCGTAGTATTTTATAAGATCTTCTTTTTCTAAGCGATAAAGTTCAGCCTGTACATTTTTTATATTTCTATAATCAATTTTAATAGGAAAATCGTAAACAGATGGATACACTTGTTCTGTTACTACATTTAAACTTTTCGTATTGATTTGTTGCTTAAGATATTCAATATGTTTTCGTTCTTTTGCATTTAACTTAAGAGTTAAAGTATGATCAATAATTGATTGAGCTTTAATGAAATATGGGTTTTCTTTTTCAATATTTCCTAATAATGTATTCCCTCTAGAGATAACATGTGTGATGTATTTTGAAGAAACATGTGCTAATATTGGACTTTTTTCGTTGGCTGAATATAATGTTTCTAATGCTTTTTCATATAAATCTATTTTATTAGGATGCGTACTGTTCCGATAAACATATTCCAATCTATTTAATTGAATAAATGCTTGTTTATTCTCATTTGACTTATTCTCTTTTTCAAGCTTTTGAAAGAGTAGAATCACTTCTTTTACACCTGAAGAATCTCCTTTTGCATTAAAATCATATTGTAAAAAGGGATCACTTTGGGCGAAAGCCACATCTTGATTCAAACTAAATTCATTTTTAGTTTGGGGAATCAGATTAGATGAATTACTGTAATGTTGTATTGCTCTATGAACTAATAAATCATATACTGTATTTCTATAAATAGCTCCATTCACATCCAATTTTTCAATTATCGGTCCGTATTCGTTTAGCAGTATTGTTTTTGTATCTTCGGATTTTAAGGAAAGGTTAGCATATTGATTTGCTTTTTTTTGCAATTGAACTAATGAATAATCCTCGAGTGAATCCGGTATAATTTCAGAAAAAATTTCTGTAGAATTTCTTAATTTAAAAGTGTGTTTTTGTAGGTATGTCGTATATAATTCAGCAAGATATGAATTGCATATTGCAATTGCAGAACCAGAAGTTAAGTTTGTTTTATGTTTTTCAATAAATAGGATCTGATTTTTTATATTATCTTCATAATGAGCTATTGTAGATGCTCTGCTAAAATATGTTTTTAATAATTGTGCATCATTTTCATCTTTTTTAGCCATATTTCCAATGGAATCTAATACGCCCAATGCATCTTTGTTTTTTCCTGATGATATATGTTCTGAATAATGTTGCCATAACGTCTCATAATTTGAATTAATATCATTGGACATAGAAACTTTTTTTTGAGTATTACAAGAGAGAAATGAAATCAGTATACACCAGATGCTGAACGATATATAAAAGTGCTTGTTTTGTATTTTGTATTTAAACTTCATAAGTGTAAAATATAGCAATTATTGGAATCTTAAAAATAAAAATCATAAACAAGACGTGATTTTATTAATGATTACATAAATCGTATGGAAATAAAATTAAAAAATGGACGTGTTAGCTATTTGCCTTTATTTTTCAATAAGGAAGAATCCGACAGAATTTTTCAAGAATTGTATACAACACTTTCTTGGAAACAAGACGATATATTCTTATTTGGGAAAACACATAAAATTCCAAGACTTCAAGCTTGGTATGGAGATGAAAAGAAAACTTATTGTTATTCTGGTATAGAAATGAAACCATTAGCATGGACTGAATTATTAAGTACTATCCGTGTAAAATTAGAAAAGTATTCTGGGTTCAAATTTAATTCAGTTTTAGCAAACTTATACCGAGATGGAAGGGATAGTAATGGTTGGCATGCTGATGACGAGAAAGAACTTGGTGAAAATCCAATTATTGCTAGTTTATCATTTGGACAAACTCGCCGATTTAGGATGAAACACAAATATGATAATAAGGAATCACTTTCTATAGACCTTGATCATGGTAGTTTACTTATCATGACAGGAGAAACACAACATTTTTGGAAGCATACGATTGCTAAAACAAAGAAAGAAGTAGATCCAAGGATTAATTTGACATATCGATTCATTTATTGATATTTTGTTGAATTCGAAAAAGAACAATAGATTTTTTAGTATTTTAGTTCGAATTTTGTTTGCTTCTAAATCTATATTATCTACACTAACTGTATTCCTTATTTGCGGATATCTTAAAAGTCAATGCCCAGGCACAAATCTCTGTTCAATATGTGAAGCGACTTTAACAGTTACTGAATTTTCAGGTGGAACAATTTTAAATTCAACATCTACAATTGATGGTACAGTGTTAGCTGGAGGAGAAGCTACAGGGAGTAATATTCAAGTGCAAATTGATGGTTGTGGAGAAATCAGTATGGTTGTAGAGCTTGATTTTGTTTGGGAGCAGGGTAGTGGCATAAACTGGATTCATGGTGTTTCTTTTCAGTCTTCTGATGGATGGAGTGCAGCCGAAGTTGTATTACCTACTGATGATTGGATTTTTCAAGATGAAATAACGGGAGTTTGTTTTAATCAAACTTTTGGGCAAGGCTATTATTTTGATCCATTAGGTGCAGGATGTTTTGGTGGGGATAATTCTAGTTGGGATGGTAATGACTGTAATGGATTTGGTGCTTTTTGTGAAGAGGATGACCCTTGGTTAACAGATGGAGATCCTTCTGACAATTGGGGAGATAATTGCGAATTCAATTGTCCAGAATTTGGGTTCGAACTTTCATTTTGCCCTCAAATTGCTGATTTAACAACTGAAACTATTGGTTTTTTTATTACAGATGATGCTCAAACAGGAGGATGGGGTACTGATGATAATTGCATTTTCGATTTGAATTTTATAATCGAATTTATTCCTCAACTACCCGAAGAAGTGAATATCTGTGAAGGGGATTGTGTTGTTTTAGATGCTGGAACAGGTTGTGATTCATATTTGTGGAGTACTGGAGAAACAACAACTACAATTGAAGTGTGTCCCACAGAAGAAACAGATTATGCCATAACTGCTACATCTACTAATGGGTGCGTATTATCTGACACCATTACGGTCCTACCTGAATTTTGTTGTGAAGCAGATGCAGGAGAATTAACAGGTTCTAACGCTTGTCCTGGAGAAATGATAACAGTTTCCGTATCAAATTACCAAGATCTGCCAATTTATGATCAGTATTTATTATTATCTTCTGAAGAAGGTATTATCTATGAAGTTGTAAATGGAACATCACTCATTCTAGAGAGTGATGTATGTGATACTTTTTTTGTGCATGCATATAATCATTATATCGGAGATGATTCTCCCGTTCCTCAAATAGGTGATGACATTAATCTATACGACTGTGAGAATAATTGTTGCGATGTAGAATTATTGATTATTTATTTTGAAGATGATGAGCCCCCTATTTTTAACAATCCGCTTCCTAATATTGAATACGATTGCATCTATAATGTAGAAGATGCGATTGACTTAAATTGGATGGATAATTGTGGATTGTCAGGTGTTTCAACACTTGACAACGAAATTCTAGACACTACCTTATGTGAAGGTGGTACGATAGAAAGAACTTGGATTGCAATTGATTCATGTGGAAATGAACAAAGTCATACGCAAACAATTATTGTACAACCATTAGCTCCTCCAGAATTTATAGACCCACCTGAAGATGAAACACAAGTGTGTTCATTTGTACCCCAAGCTTCAGATCTTACATGGCAGAATGGCTTAACTGATAATTGTGAAAATTCGGGAACAGTAACTGGAGTTTTAAATGGTACTCATGATGTGTGTGGTGGAGAGTATACAATTTATTGGGAATATACAGATGAATGCAATAGGAGAGCTGAACATACTCAAACAATTACAGTAGAAGAAGCACCTGAGGCTATGTTTGTTGATCCACCTTCCAATACGTCTATGTCTTGCGAAGAAATCCCGTCTTCATTTGATGATTTGAATTTTACTAATAATGAAGATGGAGTCTGCAATATTTCAGGACAAGTTGAAGCAATTACAACAGGTACATATGATGTATGTGGTGGTGAATTATTGAATACTTGGACCTACATAGATGATTGCAATCGAAGTATAGAACATACACAACAAATTACGGTACTACCTGCAGAAATGCCATTATTTATAAATCCTCCTCAAGATATAACTGTTTCTTGTGGAGCAGTTCCTTTGAATTCTTCTTTATTAAATTATAGTAATAGTTCTTCTGGAGATTGTTTGATTGAAGGACAAGTGATGGGGACATTAAGTTCGCTAAATCCTTGTACAAATTCAATAACAGAAGAATGGATGTTTACAGACATTTGTGGAAATGATTATACTCACAGTAGGATTATAACAGTCTCAGATTTAGAACCAATCGCATTTGAAAATATACCCTCTAGCTTAACTCTTGATTGCGATGAAGTAGAGGTAAATCTAATTGATCTCACTTTTACAAATAATGGTATAGGTGCATGTCTTATAAGTGGGGAAGTAGCTCCTGAAGTATCAGGAAGCTATGATGCTTGTGGAGGCGATCTTGTGGTAACTTGGGAAACAATAGATGATTGCGGTACCACCTATACTGCTACACAAAATATTACTGTACTTGCAGCCACAGAAGCTAGTTTTTCATCAATTCCTACTAATACTACTATAACTTGCAATTCGATTCCTTCTCCACAGAACTTAAATGTAACAAATGGTTTAAGTGGTGATTGCCTAATATCAGATACAGTTGTTCCTACTGTATCTGAAAATTATACAGCTTGTGGAGGAGAGATTGTATATACTTGGACATTCACGGACGATTGTGGTAGAACAATTGAAGCAAATCAAACGATTACGATTACGGAAGCGGATGCTCCGAATTTTATAAATACACCTGAAGACATCACTATAACTTGTAATGAAGTGGGTAATTTCCCCAATTTAATTAATTATACCAATAATGCAGAAGGATTATGTTTGATTTCAGGGTCTAGTATAGCTCTCCAAACAGGTAGTTATGATGAATGTGGCGGAATAATTACTCAATCTTGGTCAGAAACAGATTTATGTGGTAATGTTTTAACATTCATTCGTACTATAACAGTAGAACAAGCATCTCCTCCAGAATTTGTAAACCCTCCGGAGGATATTACACTTAATTGTGGACAGGCATATATACCTCCAGAGGAATTGAGTTATAGTAATGACATTTTAGGTGAATGCTCTATTTCGGGTTTGGTCGCAGCCGAAGTAGATTTTGTTGATAATGTTTATACCCATATATGGAGTTTTACAGATCCTTGTACTCTGGAAGAAATAGAACATGTTCAATTTGTAACTTTATCTCCTGACTTATCCTTGACTGTAGATCCTATAGAAAGTAATATTTGTTTAGGAAGTAGTTTTGATTTAGAATCTATCACCGTTGAAGATAATAATGGTCAAGCTTTTGAAATAAACTACTATGAAGGATTTCCATCAGATGTTGCAACACAATTATTTGATTTAGTAGTATCGCCTATAGAAACTACATTGTATACGATTCGAGTGTTTAACGATTTAGGATGTGAAGAAGAGATACCAATCACAATAATTGTTGATTTACCGCCTGTTGCAGGTAATGATAATGAAACTGAATTATGTGTTCCAGGAGTGGTGAATTTGATTGAGTTATTGGGAGACACGTATACTCCTGGTGGTTTTTGGCAAGACTTGGACGGGGCTAATGTAAATTTAGATAATCCAACAGAAATTGTAATAAACAGTCAAGATCCAGGTGTATATGAATTTAGTTACACGGTGCAATCTGGAAATTCTTGTCAGGAAGATCAAGCAATTATTTCTATTAATTATTTTGAATTAGAACCTGTTGAAATAGATACTATTTTCTGTACAAACAACAATACTACATACACGATTGAATTACAGTCATTTGGAGCCTTGATTTTAGCGACTGAAGGTGAAGTAGTCGAGCAAGGTGGGGGAATTGTATGGATTATAGACATTCCTATAGAATCAAATATTACGATTAATTATCTAGATCCTATGAATTCATGTGTAGGGTTTTTAATGGTAAATCCCCCAAATTGTAATTGTCCACAAGTTCCCGCTCCAGAAGGGGTAGGTGATGTAATATGTGAAAGTGATCAGGTGGGCATTGTTTATGGAATTCATGAAGAAGGCTTGATCTTACATTGGTACGAAGACATAAATGATGATACACCATTTTTAAGTGGGGTTGATAGTCTAATATTAGAACAATTTACACAAGGAATTTATACTTATTTTATAGGAACAGAGAGTATAGAATTTCCAGGATGTTTTTCATCTACTTTAACAGAAGTGACGCTTGAAGTGATAAGTGGTCCACCTGTCACGGCACCAGAGGATATAGCATATTGTGTAAATGAAGAAGATTTGCCAGTGAGTGTGGAGTTTGACCAATTTAATACGATAATCAATAATAATGTAGATAATATATTTGAATATTTTTTAACTCTAGAAGAGGCTTACGCCCAAATGAATGGATTCATTTCAAATTCGTTTATGGAAAACGATAGTATTTATGTTAGAGTTACGAACTTATTCGGTTGTTATTCAATTGTAGGTTTTGAATTGATTATAAACAATAGTCCAGAGCTTATAATTGATGTCATAGATCCAAATTGTCTTAATGATTTTGGAAATGTAGAGATCATCCAACCAGAAGACTTAATAAATTATGTTTTGTTTTTAAATGGAGCTTCTATTTCATATCCTGATGGCTTGACGAATCTGGAAGTTGGGAGTTACTCTCTAGAAATAGAAGATATTAATTTTTGTTATGATACACTTTTCTTTTCAATTGATGAGGGGGTTGAACTAAATATTGAAAGCATACAATATGTTTGTAACAATGCTGGTACTGGAACTGATTCAACGGATGATTTTTTTGTGATAAGTTTCATGATTTCGAGTACTTCTAACGATTTAAATTCATTTTCAGTTATTATTAGTGGTGAAGAATTTGGTGTTTTTACGTACAATGAGGAACATGAAATTACAATACCAGCTTCTGGTCTTGAGGTGTTAATTGAGTTTATAGATTCTGAAACAAACTGTTTTGTTGAAGAGCTTTCAATTCCTTTAAATCCATGCAGTACTAATTGTATTATAAATGCAGAACAGTTGATTCTTTCATGTAACGATAATGGGACCACCTCTGATCCTACTGATGATGAAATCACCATTACTTTAAATGCCTCAAATATTAATGGTTCTGCTTCGTATATTGTACAAATAGACAATGTTCCAACATATGTTTTTGATTATGGTATTGAAAATGAATTTGCCTTACCAGCGGATGGAACGCAACCTTTGATTTTACTTGTTGATTCTGAAGACAATCAATGTCAATTAGTTTTAGACGATATTGTTTTATCATCTTGTTCTTCTGAGTGTTCATTAAATATAGAGTCTATAAGTTTGGAATGTAATAATAATTCTACCGAAGATATCGAAAATGATGACTTTTATATGATTGATGTTACTATAGAAATATATAATGGCAGTAGCACTAATGAGGTTCTATTAACAGTGGATGATAATACTCCTATAGAATTGAACTATAATGAAATTGAAATTAATCTTTCTGCAGATAATGATTTTCATACAATTGTTATACAAGATATTGATTCCAGTTTATGTGCTGATACCATCCAAGTTGGCCCTTTAACTCCATGTTCCACGCCTTGTTCAATTTCATTGGACTTTTTTGAAACAGAGTGTTTTGATAATAACACTCCTATGAATAGTTCGGATGATTATATTGAAGTAACATGGGAGGCGAATGTAATTGATGGTGCTACTAATAATCTTTATCAATTGTATATTGCTAACAATCTTGAGGGATCCTATGCTTATGGATCTGTAAATTCTTTGAATATTCCAGCTTCTAATATAGGGGATATCACTTTTGAATTGGTAGATTCTGAATTTGAGAATTGTACAATTCTAGAAGAAATAAATACTTCTTCATGTTCTTTTATGTGTTCATTAAATGCAGATCTAGTTTCTGTTATTTGCGATAATAATGGAACAAATAATGTAGAAAATGATGATGTGTTTTATATTGAGATTTTAGTATCGGGAAATAATGTGCTTGATGTTTGGCAAATAGAAAATGAAATGCAAGTTTATCCGTATAATGAGATTGTTCAACTAGGACCATTCAATATTTCAGATGGGGCTTTTGAGTTAATCATTACAGATACATTAAATGAATCTTGTCCATTTGAAATTGAAATCGTGCCGCCAAATCCTTGTAGTCAATGTATACAAAGTATAGAAGCTGGTGATTCAATAGAGATTAATTGTTCTATGTTAACGGCAACACTCATTGGATTATCAACACATCCTGCAACATTATATACCTGGGAAGGACCTCAAGGTATTATTTCTAATGACTCTGTGGCTCAATCAAACTCTATTGGGTGGCATTATTTTTTCGCAAACTATGCTGATGGCTGTTCTTTAGTTGATTCAGTCTATGTATTTTCTGAAGATGAAATTCCCATATCTTATGCAGGTGTTGACTCTATTTTAACTTGTGATGTTCAGTTTATAGAAATAATTGGATTGCATAATTTAGATGAAATGTATAGCTCATACTGGGTTGATGCACAAGGAAATCAATTAAGTATTAATGATACGCTTACAGTTGTCGAATCTGGATTTTATTATTTCGTTGTAGTTAATGAAATAAACGGTTGTGTTTCTGCTCCTGATGAGGTTTTTATCGGATTGAATATTGAAGAACCTGATGCTTTAATTTTTTCAAATCCTTCTAATATTTTAGATTGTAAAATAGAAATGATAACACTATCGTATGCATTACAAGATCATGTAATTTATGAATGGATGTATAATGATTCAACATCGACTGAAGCATTTTTTATGTTGGATACAACAGGACTTGTAATTTTAAGTGCAATTGACACAATATCAGGTTGTTCCTCTATTGACACCCTTGAAATAGAACAACTAGAAGATTTCCCTATAATTAACATTGCTCCTTTTGAAGCTATTAATTGTTTAAATACAGAGATCCTGTTAGATGTTAGTTCATCTATTCCAAATGTCTCTCTTTTATTTGAATGGTATAATGAAAATGGAGACTTAATATCTAATAATCCTATGATTCAAGTAAATGAGATGGGAACGTATTTTATATCAATTACGGATACTATTAGTGGTTGTGTAAACCAGGATACCATTCAGGTAGAAAACATCATTAATCAACCAAGTTTAAATGTTTCAGATGATGTATCATTTAATTGCTTAGATACGCAAGCTATTCTAACTGCTGAAGCAAATTTTCAAGGTGAATATACCTGGTTTACAAATGATGGCATGATAATTTCGGATCCTGTATCATCTGAAATAAATGTTAATAGTATTGGAACATATTATGTTTCATTTATTGATGAAGTAACATTTTGTGAAGCAATAGATTCTGTACAAATTTTTGAAAACTTTAATGTGCTTTCTCTTTCCGATTGGAATATAATAAATGAAAGTTGTTACTTAGAAAGTGATGGACAGATTAATATAGGAAGCATCCAAGGTGGTACAGAACCATATAGTCTTTCTTTAGATGGTGAAGAAATACTAGAAACTGATTTATTGGATTTAAAACCAGGGGATTATCTTTTACAAGTTGTCGATGCAGAAGGATGTGAACTCGATACTGTTTTTGTAATTGAACAAGCAGAGGAAATGACAATAGAATCAATTGGCGAAATCATTCTAAATGCAGGCGAAAATGGAGAACTTATAGTAGAAACCAATATTTCGATTGACGAAATTGATACCATAATTTGGACACCAGATCAATATCTTTCTTGTTCTAATTGTCTTATTAATTCAACTAATGCAGTTAATGATATTGAATACACTGTTACTATTATTAATGTCCATGGTTGTGAAATTTCTACATCAATACAAGTTCGTGTCGAGCTACTCTCTAATATCTATACGCCCAATGTTTTTACTCCAAATGATGACGGGTTAAATGATTTCTTTACCATTTTCACAGATAGGGAAATGATCATCTCCGAATTAGCAATTTTTAATAGGTGGGGTGAAAAAGTATTCGACGTAAGGAACATCCCTACCAATAAAGAAGAATTAGGTTGGGATGGAAAGTTTAAAGGTGAAAACGTAAATCCGGGGGTTTTCGCATTTTATGCTATTGTAATATTACCTGATGAGAATGGGGAAAAACTGTTAAAGGGAGATATAACAGTTCTTAAGTAAGGACAAAAAGACGATTTTTTTCTTGTATAAAAATGACACTATCTATTTGTTGTTTTATATTAATTTTGCAAAATGCGTTCAATTCAAGCTAAAGCATATAGTCAGTACTTAATAAGTTTATGTGGTTTTATACTCATATTATTATCAAGTACAAAGTGGGCTCCTGTAACAAAGCTTAATCCAATTATTTGGTTAGTTTCTGGTATTTTAATAATTGTACCATTTTATAAGAACAAATTTGATTTACAAAATAGTCTACAACAAAAATCGCTCGTTAAGTCTTCTTGGTTATTGGGCCTTTTCCTATTAGTCATATCAGGTTTTATAATTTTTAAAGAAATGGTATGGGTTTTTGAGCAATTTGCAGATAAAGCAGATGGTTCAGATGTAATACCTTCTTTAGAAGCTTATGTGCAGAGATTTTTAAATGGGGATCCTGTATACGTTGAAATTCCATTTGAAAACTATAGTGTTCAACCTACATATTTTCCAGCAATGTGGATGCCCTATATAATTCCTGAGGTATTGGGGTTTGATTATAGATTCATGGCTATAGGTTCATTTTTTCTTGTTTATTGCTTTGGTAGTTTATATTATTTGTTTAAGTATCCTAGTCTTATTCATGCTATTGTAATTGCAATATTACCTGTGTTATTTGTTAAATGGTATGTGCATTATGATGTATCTGTTTTTGTCTTTGGTACAGAACTTATGCCGTTAAGTTTTTATGTTTTATTTCTTTTGGGTTTAACCCAAAAAAAATGGTGGATAATAGGTCTTTCAATAGGATTATGTACCATGTCAAGATATTCCTACACCTTGTATGTAATTCCTTTTATTTTCGTTATTTGGAAGGAATGCGGATTTAAAAATATTTTTAAAATTGGAGTATATGGCATCTCTGTCATTTTAATTTTATATGTACTCCCTTTTTTAATTAAAGATCCTTCCATATTTACAAACGGATTGGAATATTATAGCAGAACAGCAACGGATCAGTGGAAAACTCAATTCTGGCAAAGTCCTGGTTCGATTCCTTACCATTTAGATAATGGGCTTTCATTTTCATATTATTTTTATACATTTTTAGGAGGAAATGAAGAAGAAAAATTAAATGTAGCCAAATTATTCAATTTAATTTTTTGTCTTTCAACAGCAATCGCTATAAGTTACTTTTGGTTTAAGAATAAAGTGAAAATGGAATGGAATATATATTTAGCGCTTAGCTTACTTCTTTATTTAGTCATATTTTATAGTTTTTTATATGTTCCATTTTCATATTTATTTATGTTGCCTGTAGGGTTTGCAATGACGATATTTGCTTTTTACGGTTCAAGAATTTTAAAATATAAACATTGAATAAAGAGTTTTTAAATATATACATCAATGAGAATTTATTACAACTCATTGAAACGAATGATGTTCCTTTTATTATTTTAAAGGATAATCAAAAACTAGTTGAATATTCTGATGATACATCTATTCTTAATGATGCGATAGTAAATCTAGAGAGAAATGAAATGAATCGGATTGTTCTGCATTCAGAATCTTTGGCTAATTTGAAATCTGATGTTTTTGCTTTATTTGAAGTAATTGTTGCTGCTGGCGGTATTGTAAAAAATGAAAAAGAAGAAATCTTAAGTATTTTTAGAAGAGGGAAATGGGACTTCCCTAAAGGAAAGATTGAAGAAAATGAAAAGAAAAAAGATTGCGCTATACGTGAAGTAAAGGAAGAATGTGGATTGAAAAATGTAGAAATAGTAAAGAAACTAGGATCAACTTTTCATTCATATGGAAACCCGAAAGCAAGAAAACTTAAAGAGTCGATTTGGTATATAATGACTTCAAAAGACAAGAAATTAGTACCTCAAAAAGAAGAAGATATTGAAATTGCAAAATGGTTTAAATATGATGAATTTCTTCTTCAAGCAAAGCCAATATTTCCGAATATTAAAGATGTTTACGAATATTTTCTAATAAAAAATCAATAAAAAAACCTGGAAGATATGATCTCCCAGGCACCTATTAATTGCTTAACAGTTAGATTATTGTTTTATGCTTTATCAAGCATTTCAATTCTAGCAACAAGGTCTTGGTAGTGTGAACCAGTCAATGTGCTTCTCGAATATTCACTTGAAGACATTAAGTCTTTTTTAATCTTCATCAAAGCAGATCTTACAACCGCAGAGATATCACTTGAGCGTACTGTAGCATCTTTGCTCTTTAATTTCTCGATTAACTTATCAACATACATTCTTTGTAAATTTCTTTTGTAGGTATCTGTTGAAGACATATTGTTACCAAAAATTCCAGATTGTAAATCAGCGAAGAATATTTCAATACCATATGCATCTTTCCCATTGATGACTTCATTATCTATTATGCGAGTTAAACGATCGTTGAATAATAGAATATTTAAAGCTCTATTTTGTGCTCTACTTATTCTAGATGTACCACCATCGGGTCCTATTCTTCCTAATATTTCTTTATCAATTAACCAAGTAGGAGTTTCGAATAGTTGCTCATTTAGAAAGAGCATTGCTGATCTTTGTCTTTCTTTGTCAACAGGCGTATAGATTGCCTTATCTTCGTCATATGTTTGATACATTTCGTACACACCACCCACATTTGCAATCACATGTCCCATGTATCTATTAAATTGTCCAAAAACTTGACCATACAACTCTTCTAAATCTTGAAAGTCTTTTCCATCTTCTTCTGTCCATTCTATTAACTTAGGCAGTATTCTTTTAAGGTTCTTAATCCCATATGCAGAAGCTAACATAGAATTATCCCCTAAATCTTCAGTTTGTGCTGAAGGATCAAGAGGTAATCCTCTTTGTCGCCCAAATCTGTATAATGGGTTACCGGCTTTTTCTAAAACCCATTTATCTGTAATTTTTTTATCAGCTTCAGGAGAAGTAGCATCTTTATTTAATTTGTATCCAAATTCTATTGACCACTTATCATATGGACCTACTCCTGGCATTAAACCTACATCCCCATCTTCAGGTTGGGCCACATAATTAAATCTAGCATAGTCCATAATTGAAGGAGCTGTCCCCATCTCTTTCGTAAATCTTGGACTTCTTAATGAATCAACAGGATAAGCACAACTTGACCCCATATTATGAGGTAACCCTAAAGTATGTCCTACTTCATGTGCTGAAACAAAACGAATTAATTGCCCCATTACTGCATTGTCAAATTTAACAGATCTCGCTTTTGGATTTATTGCAGCAGTTTGAATGAAATACCAATTTCGTAATAAGTTCATAACATTATGATACCATATAATATCGCTTTCTAATATCTCACCAGTTCTTGGATCATGAACATGTGGTCCCATTGCATTTTGAATATCTGTTGATACATAGCGAATGGTAGAATAACGCACATCCTCTGGAGTCCAATCTGGATCTTCTTCTTTGGAAGGTGCTTCTTTTGCCAAAATAGCATTTTTAAAACCTGCTTGTTCAAATGCAATTTGCCAATCTTCTATTCCTTGCTTTAAATATGGCACCCATTCAGTAGGGGTTGCTGGATCTATATAATATATTATAGGTTTTATTGGCTCCACTAGTTCACCATTAAAGTATGCATCAGGGTCTTTTGGCTCTAGCCTCCATCTTGTTATATATCTTTTTCTCTGAGCTTTTTGTGCTTCTGAACCATAGTCTATTTGACTTATTGAAAAATACCCAACACGTGCATCAAATAGTCTAGGCATCATAGGATTTTCAGGAAGTAGAACAAAGGATTGATTTAATTCAACAGTAAGAGCACCTGTAAGTTGATTATCAGGTAGTTTATCTGTCCCATTGTATGTTAATACGTGTCGTATCTCAACATTATTGGGATATGATTTCATTGATTCAATGTAAGATCTATTCTTATCAACCCCGCGGATTCCAAATCTCTTCTCTTGAAAGTCATACATAGCACCAAACATAGGCACATCAGTAGTGAATAGGGGAGAAACCTCTATTACAACACTCTTTTCATTCTTGCCTATTGCTGCAATATCAAATGCCATGATAATTGGCTCAAAATTATTATTCTTAACAGATTCATAAATCGGTTTTTCTTCACTTGCAACACTATTATAGGAGACTTCTCTCAATAAGATTTTATTATCTTTTCTTTGAAATCGTATGACTTGCTGAGGTCTTGATTTTGTCCCAGCTCCACCGAAATTTAAATTTTTCACAAATCCTGAAATTCTGCTTACAACTAGAATTTCTTTGTTCAAAAGACTATCACCAATCTCAAAATAATATTTACTATCTACTTTATGAGTAGTGATTAAACCTGAATCTGATTTAGCCTTTGATGTAATAACTTGTCCATAAGGTTTTATTTTACCTTTTTTAGGCGCAGCTTTTGTTTCTGTTTTATTCTTTTTACCAAATATCTGTGCAGTTGACACATAGGGTAAATTGAATAATAACATGCATAACACAATTAACTTTAATGTTTTCACTTTATTTGATTTTTTAATGACCATTTAATAATTCTCTTGATATAACTAATTTTTGAATTTCTGATGTTCCTTCTCCTATGGTACATAATTTGGAATCTCTATAATACTTTTCTACAGGAAAATCCTTTGTATAACCATAACCACCAAATACTTGAACGGCATCCGTTGCTATTTCTACACAAGCTTCACTTGCGTAATACTTTGCGATTGCACCTGCTTTAGTAACCTTATCTCCATTGTCTTTTAATGTTCCCGCTTTTCTTGTGAGCAATTCCGAAGCTTCAATTTTTACTCTCATATCTGCTAATTTAAAAGCAATTGCTTGAAATCTTGAAATAGCTTTCCCAAATTGTTCTCTTTCTTGAGAATATTTTACACTGGCTTCATATGCCCCTTTCGCAATTCCTAGAGATAAAGCAGCTATACTTATCCTGCCTCCATCTAAAATTTTCATTGCTTGGATAAAGCCTTCTCCTTCTTTTCCTAGAATTTGATCTTTATGAATTTTACAATTATTAAAAACAAGTTCTGCTGTTTCACTTGCCCGCATTCCTAACTTGTTTTCTTTTTTTCCTGCACTAAAGCCTTCTGTATTTCTCTCAACTATAAAGGCAGTAATACCTCTACTGTCCAGTAAATCTCCAGTTCGTGCTAGTACAACCGCAACTTCACCTGAAATTCCATGTGTAATCCAATTTTTTGTTCCATTTAATATATAATAATCCCCCTCTTTAACTGCAACACATTTCATACGCATAGCGTCACTACCTGTATTTGCTTCTGTTAATCCCCAAGCACCTATATGTTCGCCCGTTGCTAATTTTGGTAAATATTTTTTCTTTTGATTCTCATTTCCAAATGTTAGGATATGGTTGGTGCACAATGAATTATGTGCAGCTAAAGATAATCCAATACTACCACAAGTTTTCGCTATGGAACTGATAATTGTAATATACTCTTGATATCCCATACCACTCCCTCCATATTCTTCTGGCACTAATACTCCCATGAAACCTAATTCTCCCATTTTTCTAAAAACTTCAATTGGAAATTTTTGAGATTCGTCCCATTCCATTACATGAGGTTTAATATGAGTTGAGGCAAATTGTAATGCGGCTTCTTCAATAAACTTTAAATCTTCAGTGTTCATTTATTTTATCAACTTTTTTAATTTTTTAATGAGTTGAATTGTGATTCTTTATTCAAAATGCAATTTTTTTAAAAAGGTTTTAAGCACTAATATCCATATTTTCCTTTCCAAAGATTATGCAATGTTTGCTTTATACGCTGTTCAGCAGGATTGTTTTGAGGATCATAGAATACATTTCCTTTAGCTGATTCAGGAAGAAATTCTTGTATTGAATGATTATTTTCATAATCATGAGCATATTGATACTGATCACCATATCCTAGTTCCTTCATCAACTTAGTAGGTGCATTCCTCAAATGTAAAGGTACACTTTCATTTGGGTTTTGCTTTACATACTGAATAGCTAAATTGATGGCTTTGTAACTACTATTACTCTTTGCACTACATGCTAGATATACTGCGCATTGTGCCATCATAATACGAGCTTCTGGATATCCTGTTTTGATACAACTTTCCATAGTTGCGTTTGCAAGTAATAAAGCATTGGGGTTTGCCATTCCTATATCTTCACTAGCTGCAATAAGCATTCTTCTACAAATAAATTTTACATCCTCACCTCCATCTATAAGTCTAGCTAAATAATAAATTGCTGCATTCGGGTCACTTCCACGTATACTTTTTATAAAAGCGGATATAATATCGTAATGCATTTCACCATTTTTATCATAAATCGAAAAATTCTCTTGTATGATATTAGTCACCAAGTCATCTGTGATATTAATTGTTTCATCAGGTTTAAAACTTTGAATGATCGTTTCAAATCCATTTAATAACCTCCTTGCGTCACCTCCACTATATCTTATTAAAGCTGAAGTTTCATTTATTTCAATATCCCGTTGATTGAGATATTCATCTTTCTCTATCGCTTTATACAAAAGCGCTTCAAGTTGAGCTTTATCTAAATGTTCAAGTGTATAAACTCTGCATCGACTTAATAAAGCGGGAATTACTTCGAAAGATGGATTTTCTGTCGTTGCACCTATAAGAATAATTGTACCATTTTCAACTGCCTTTAATAAAGCATCTTGTTGAGATTTACTAAATCTATGGATTTCGTCTATAAAAAGAATTGGGTTTGGTTTTGTAAATAATGTGTTTGATTTTGCTCGACTAATAGCATCTCTGATATCTTTTACTCCAGCATTTATAGCACTAATCTCTATAAAGGGTCTATCTTGGGTTGTAGAAATAATCCTCGCAAGTGTAGTTTTTCCAACACCTGGAGGTCCCCAAAAAATCATAGAACTAATCGTATGATTTTGGATGGATTTATAGATTATCGCTTTTTCGCCTACAATATGCTGTTGACCTAAATACTCTTCCAATGTATTTGGTCTCATTCGTTCTGCAAGAGGTATTTTCATACTTTGATTGGGCTTTCGCCCAAAATAAATATTTTTAGCTAATTATCCTTTAAATAAAAATAAATAGAAAGTTTTATGTCTTTTTTCATTTCGACGCAGCGAATCAATTGAATTGTTTTTCATTCTTGTGAACTAAAAACAAATTATAAGTAGATATGAAATTTATTTTAAAACTTTCAATCATACTATTTACTACTTTATTCATTACAACATCATGTCATAAAGACTTGGATGATTCTGAAATTGTCAATATTAATGTACCAGGACCAGAAATTATTGAATTAATAACTGGGGATTTAGATGTTTATGTTACTGACATTAATGGGAATTCGTTGCAAGATGTGGATGTTTTTGTATATGACGAACAAATGAAAACAGACAGATTTGGAATTGCCCAATTCAAAAATATCCCATTGGATGCAAATGGGACTTTTGTAAGAGCATTAATTCCTGGATATTTCTTCGGATCTGATAAGTTTTTTCCGCAAGGGACAAAAAATTCTATCGTAATCAGAATGTTGCCGTTACAAAATGGAAAAGAAATTAATCCAAATTCTGCTGCTCAAGTAGCTGTAGATGGCGGTGGTAGTATAACATTTCAAGCGAATTCTTTTGTAGATAATAACGGAGAATCATATAACGAAACTGTTACGGTATATGCTACTAGGATAAATCCTCAAGCCACTTTTAGCCATGAAATTATGCCAGGAAATTTAATTGGAGAAGATGAACGAGGTAATACAGTTGTATTGGAATCATATGCAATGTTAGCCGTAGAACTGAGAGATAAAGATGGAAATGAGCTACAACTAAAAGAAGGTTTTCCAGCTACAGTTGAATTTGAAGTTGATCCTAGTTTACACGACGCAGCACCTGATTTTATTCCAACATGGTCTTTCGATGAAAATGGGGGTAATTGGATTGAAGAAGGAGAAGCTGAATTTATAGATGGTAAGTATGT
>JAHDGD010000257.1 GCA_020627825.1 Saprospiraceae bacterium | reverse complement strand
TCCTGCAGAACAAGATTAGCGATGATATGAGTATATTGGAAGGGAAATTGTTTGAGCCAAAAATTGAAAAGAGACTAAGCAACCAATAAAATGTAGATTACTCTTTATCGATTTCAATTCATTTTCTATCTTACGGCTATATTGAATATATGTGGAATAGATTCTTATATATTCTTGTTAGCTATAATTTCGAAAAATTGAAATGGCAAATATCAGAATCACTGAAATAAGGTTTTATCCAATTACAAAAAATAAAATTGACAAACGTTTAACGGATTGGCTTATTAGTGATATAGAAGAAGATTTAAAATCGGGTTGGGAAAAATTTTATTGGTCAGATATCAATAATAAATTCTTCAATTTAATATTCACTTCGAAATCAGTCTTAGATTTTGACATATTCAGAAATCCAGAAGTAAATGATGCTTTCCATATTTGGGTTAGAATTTCTGATGAAGGAGGAGGACGAGACTTAATAGGTTTTAAATCACCTGAATTCAAAACCAGAAAATATCATCAATTCGATGAGGAGATAGAATATTATTACGGAAAATCATTTCGAGAACTGAACTACGTAACTAGATGTCTTTACTCGGCGGATGAAATATCAATTGAACTTCAAGATAATGATGAATCTGTCATTAAAAATTTATTCTATCTCCCAGATAATTGGAGAGTAAACTATAAACCAATTAATGGCAAATGGCAATATCAATTTGAATCACACTATTATAAAACATCATATAGATTTTTTGATCACGCAAAATATAGCGGCAAAACAACAAGAATAAAATATGAAGAAGAATTCAAAGGCGAAGGAGATGTAAATAATCTCTTCCATTGTGATACTAAATTTCTAATAAACAACAACGCATTAAACAAAATATATAAATGGTCTAAAGATACCGGATATCCTAGAATAGATGAAAGGATAAAATCAATAAAATTACACTATCAAAATAATCCAATTCATGAATGGAAATGGAACAATCAAGAAAGTAGATGGATTGAAAAATCCTCATTAACTTGGGATAATATTTCAAATGAAGAGTTTATAAGATTTAATGAATATTATAAATGAACAACTATAGCTAACATTAGATATCAGATCATATCTCTTCGTTCCTCAGAGAGACGATCGATATCATAATTCCGTTATGCCCAATTAGGGCAGAAGTAAACAATATTTTTTAACTTTTTAAACGGTATAATTATGAAACAATTAAAGCATTTTTGTAATTCAATTAACTTAATCCTAATCTTGTTAGTTGCTTTGTCAACAGGATTATTCGGACAAGAAAGACTAATTAATGAAAGCCAGAGTACTTTTAGTGAATTAGCATTTAAAGAGAGCGAAAGACTGTCAAAGATTCAGTCTAAGAGTATGTATACCAATTACTACCTTGTGGACTTTAAATCATTATCAGAATTTCAACAGAATGGGAAAATCAAAATCAACCTTCCTGATGATGACTGCAAGGATTTAATATACAAAGCCAAATCCGTAAAATATCAAAATGAAGATGATTATGTTTGGTATGGTGTTTTGGAATCTCGAGCTAAAAAAGACGATTGTCTTTGTAAGCTCGGCTCAATTACTCTGATCTCTTCAAAACATGGGAAAATAGGGCACATCATTGTTGATGACAAAACTTATGAGCTCCTACAATTAAGTAATGAAAAATTTGTTCTAGCTAAATTAGATGGAAGTAGATTCACTAAATCGGAATGCGGAGTCAATCACGAAACACCAGTTCACAGTTCAGGAAGTGATAAGAATGTACAACAAAGAAGTAATGGCAATTGTGATGTAAGATGCTTGGTGTTATTCACTCAAAATGCGTTAGATGCTGAAGGTGATTTGGCTGCTATTAATAATCGAGTAAACTTAGCAATAGCCCAAACCAATCAGGCTCTTAGAAATAGTGATGTTGATGCTTGTCAGTTGAGAATTGTGTTGGCTGGTGTTGAATCTTCGGTATTTGATGAGACAGATGATATTTTTGAAGACATCGATAATTTTCCAGCCACAGCAGCTGCACAGAGGGATGCGGCAGAGGCGGATATAGTAGTTTTACTAACTGACGGAGATTACGGAGGAGCATTCGGAATTGTTCCAATTGAAAATGTCACTACAGGAATTGGAGAAGAATTAGCATTTGCCATAGTACAAACTGGAGCGGCTACAACGGGAAGATTTACATTTGCACATGAAGTGGGGCATCTTTTCGGAGGTGGACATGAAAATGACCCTAGAGATGGTATTCCTCATGGACACAGTTTCAAGACAGGAAATTTCCTGCCATGTATTTTTGGGTCAAGGCAAAGGACAATTTTACACAGAGCTGGAGCAGACGATGTTAGAATTCAACATTATTCCAATCCAAATGTAAAATTTGATGGCAAAAAGACTGGCAAAGAGGTTACACGGGAAAATGCCAATCAACTTCGAAATCAAGCCTGTGTAGTCGCTCAATTCCAAAATACTCTTCAGCCTTTTGCAGTTATTTTGGATGCTGATGATTTTGCTTGTCCATGTGAAGGCACATCTTTAAGTACAAATATTTTTAACGGTACAGCTGGTGCTACATATGATTATAGCTGGTTTAGCAGTATTGATGGGATCAATTGGACTTCACTTTCTTACACTGGCTCAAATGCTTGGGTTATTCTTCCATGTATTGAAGGGTCTGGAACTTTTGTCAGAGTTGATGTTACTAGTTCAGATGGCAATACAAATAGTGACTTTGCTTATATCGAAGCGGCATATAATTGGCCAGGTCATGATCTAGGATGTAATATGGAATTAATAGGAGGTGGTTCTGGTTCAACTATTTCTGTTGCACCCAATCCTTCACAAGCAATATCCCAAGTGACATTACAAGTTTTAGAAAAAGGACAACACACTATACTAATCAGGAATATAAATGGAAAAAGTGTCGAAAATATCATAGATAATGTCGAATTAGAGGTAGGCTCTTATTCTTTTCCATTAAATCTTCAGCATAAAGGCTTATTCTTTATACATAGCACAGACGATAAAGGGAATCAATCAACAGCGAAATTTCTAAAACTGTAGATTATGAAAGTGATTTTGAAATCTATATTTATGTTTATTATCGTGTCAACTACCTCATGTGATAAGAATGATTTTCAGCCAGACTATTCAAATGGACAAGCTACAGCATTAATGAATGGAGAAAATTGGATAGGCCAAGGCCGTGGAACAGAAAATAATCAGGGAATCGGATTTGACATGTATTATGATGTTTTTGATAATCTCGGACAGCGGAGAGAAAGATTAAGTTTTAGGAAAGTTCCGGTAGCTGTAGGTATTTACAAATTGTTTGATACTTCAGGGCAATCTACCGACAGTTTAGCTGGATGTAGTTATACTACCGTAACATCAGACGGAGATGTAGTCGAAGATCGATATCGGATAGATGAGATAGGAGAGCAAAGCACCATAAAAGTTACTAACTATAGTAATTCTAATCGATTATTAAGTGGTGAATTTTCATTAAAACTATATATTGATCCAGATAGACCAAAATCGAATCCGAGTAATCCCGATACAATTCTATTTGAAATGGGAGAATTTGAAGTGAAGATAGAAGAATGATAAAAGGGCATAACAAGTGATGAAGATGGAAGTGGGGCGAAAACCCCACCTCCACTTATCACAAGTCCGTTATGGATAAATTGAATTTTAAAAGTCCACATATCCACGCAAGGAAGCAAGCCT
Organism: Saprospiraceae bacterium; assembly: GCA_020627825.1. Taxonomy (GTDB): domain Bacteria; phylum Bacteroidota; class Bacteroidia; order Chitinophagales; family Saprospiraceae; genus JAHDFB01. The sequence continues at coordinate 61 of JAHDGD010000257.1, read as the reverse complement.
AGATTGCACATTTCGACGCTTCCATCCTACCGCACAATTGTGATTTTTATCCTTCCGCAGT
>JAHDGD010000256.1 GCA_020627825.1 Saprospiraceae bacterium | reverse complement strand
ATTACATAAACAACACAAACGCTACTATTATTTCAATAAACACTCTTGCTCCTGATAACCAGAGGATAATTTTTCCATGTTCACGGGAATTTTTATCGAAAGCGAATACACTTGTTCCATTGGGTAAAGTCCTTTTTTGGTAATGTAAAATCCATCCGATTACGAATGCTATAAGTCCTCCAAAAATCACGAAGAGATAACCTGCATAAACATAGGTCTTACCGTTTTTTTCTTCTGAAAGGTGTTCGATTCGATTATCTTCTATCATTTGAAGAGCTTCATCATTGAATTCAACTCCTTGTTCTTTCAGTAACTTTCTAGCTAAAACATAATCATAAACACTCCACTCATCCTTCTTTCTGATCACTTCCAATAACTCATCTTTTGTATAACTATAAACATGATAATCAGCAGGCAATTGATCAATAATCGGAGCAACATGGGCCTCGTAAAGCTTATCTACTTTTTTGAAGTCCTCTCCTCTTACTTTAACTCTAAAATCTTGAGAATTAGGGTTTGCACCAACATAGATGCTCATATCTTCCATTGCGGAATTATTTTCTAGTTCGAATGGAATATTATTTTCTGTTAATAGATCTACTAGCTCTTTAAATTGTTGAGCATCAAAAAAACTTCGATAAGTAAGAAATTCAGACATATTTATGAGTTATATGAAGGATCAATTTAATATTTTTTTCTTGAAGAGATCAATACATTAACAAAGAAATTCTAGTATCAGACATAGAACCATTGGTATTTATCTTACATAAATTCATTATTACAATTTCAGCATAGTAACTTATTATTTAAAAATCAAAAACATGATCTAAATAGTATTTTGACATTTTTTTTTCATTTTTATAAGGCATCTTTTTTAAATAAGCATTTTATTTACGTCTAAATACAACATAACAAAAACACAAAAATGAAAAAAACAATTTCAAAAATTGCGCTATTCGGTATTATAATCGTGGCGTTCAGTTCGTGTGTATCAACGAACAAAGGGTTTCAATCTAGTCCTGTTCTTGCTAGAAAAGTGCAACTTGATCCTATCAAAGCGGACATCAAAGTAGATGAAACTAAAAAAATTAAAGGTGAAAGCACGTCTTCGTTCTTCTTAATGTTCAGAGTTAGTGGAGATAAATCTTTTGCTGATGGGATCAATTACAGTACGGACGCTTCTGCAAGTTTAGCTGAGCAACTAAACCCTTTCAAACTTGCTCAGGCGGGTAGATTAAATAAAGTAAGAGGAGCTGCAGCTTATAAAGCTTTAGCTACAGGTGATTTCGACGTATTAGTTCATCCTAACTACACTACTACGGTTGAGAACTATATATTGTTTAAAAAGTACAAAGTTACTGTAGAAGGTTATGGAGCTAAATACGTAAACTTCAGAACTGAAAAACAAAAGATCGTTATTCTTCAAGACGGTAAAGAAATCGTTGTTCAAGATAAGTAACGGTAACATTAAATTTGTCAATGTAAAGGGCTTTGGTCCTTTACATTTTTTTTATTCTCTCGAATCAAAGCCCATCCTAATTAGCAAACACCATGCTCCGTGAATCTACCATCCGATCGTCTAAATACAAAGAGTAAATAAAAGTCCCTACTTTACCGTATCCATGGCGATACAACACTTCATTAATCCCCTCCTTAGGAATAAAATCTAGTTTTTGGATAACTTTACCAGTCAGATCCATTACATTGATAAATCCTCTTTTGTATCTTCCTGCATTATTTATCTGCATACTAATCGTCGTTGCTTCGTCAAACGGGTTCGGATGATTTCGGAAAAGGACTACATCATTTTTTAGTTGTCTTTTTGGCTTACTTCCAGCTATTACATCCGTAACAAGCTCTTCCGAAAATAAACTTTCAACGCCATTGCTATCCACGGAAGCTACACTTACAAAATAAAATGTATCGGCGGTGACCTTGATTGTATCAACCAGAGAAGTTATTGTATATACACTGTCCCAATCATTATTAATGGTTCTGACACCCACCCGATACGCCGAATATTGTTGTTGGTTGGTGATTTTCACCTCTAGATTCAATCCAAAATTATTGAGCTCAAATTCAGGTGTTTTCGGTCCAATGGCAATCATAGAAGCGGCATTTCCATTAATGACAGCGTTTCTAGCCAGATAATTAAAATCCACAAAAAAGCTATCCAAAATCATGTCATTATCAGTGTCCACTCCCAAAATATCATCGGAGGTATGCTGACGATCTGTGTAATCAACTCCATTTGATGCATCTCCATGTTCATTGGCAGATGAAAAACGTACTGAAGCATATCCTCGTTGAGCAAAAGGAATATGGTCTCCACCACGCCCGGTTCTATCTTCTGCAGACATAATGGTAACGGTCATTGGTATTGAAACTTGACTCTTCAGTTGTTCTTGATATTCCAATTTTACATAACGAGCGAGTTGCTTATTGGCTGAATTAAACCCTCCTTTCGAGAATATTCGAACTTGCGTACTGTCAATATGGTTTTCTGATGGACAACTTGGCGGAGAAGATGTTTTACCACAACTTATCCCTCCAATCACATCGTTGTTCAAAACAGTTACGATCTTCATATTTTTTTGATCGGCATAGGTGGCAAATGCTTCTGCTCCATACAGCCCCTGCTCTTCACCTGTAGTTGCCATAAAAACAACCGTTTTAGAATAAGTATATTTACTCATGACTCTGGCTAATTCAATTACCAAAGCTGTCCCTGAACCATTGTCCTCCATTCCATGAGCAGCACAATTAATATCACAAACCTGATCACAACGACTGTCTAAGTGAGCTTCTAAAATAATAACACCATGATCCGAAATGTCTGAACCAGGTAGCACAGCAAAAACATTTTTATGTTGACTCATGCTACAAATACTCTGATCAAACTGAAGATAAGATACAACCAAGCGGTTTTCATTTTCAGCACTGATCTCCTGAAACTTATTGTACACCCATGTTCTTGCAGCACCCATTCCTGTAGTAGCAGAAAGAGTGTCTGCTCCTGTATTTCGATTTTCAAAAGTGCTTAGTGCCTCAAGATAAGATTTCAACGAATCGGCATTAACCTTGCTATTTATTTCAGCAGAAATAACATCTGGATCTGTAATCTTATTGGTGGCTTCATACGAAGCAGGCGTATAACTGCCTAAAAGAACGTCTTCGGCAATTGAGTTCGTACTTATAATATTTTCTTGAGCCTTACTTATCAGTGAAGAAATAAGGAGGAAGAAAAAAGTAAAGAACCGCAGTTTCTTGATATTCATAAGTAACTGATTTAGTGAAAATTAAAATTCAATTTAAGAACTATTTACAATAACGGCAAGTCTTAAAATGCTCAATTATAAATTAAGTTCGGTTCCCCTTATGCATTGCAGCGAATATTACCGTTGACCTACCCCTTAACTAGCAAAAAATATAATAAAATCAATATAAAAAAGATCAACCCTATCATTGAAATAATACGTTGTCTTCCAAAAATTTCTCCCAAAGATTATTCCTCTTTCCCCTTAGCATCTTTGTGAAGCATTGCTATCCCTATTAATGATATCAAGCAAACAACAATACCAATTATAAAATATAAAGTTTCTTTCATAATTAATCCTTAAGTACTTCCTTCGTTCCTGTTTCAACTGCCTTTTTAGTTGTTTGAAGAATTAAATTTTCCCCGGCTTTCAATTCATGCTTAACAACCTTTACTGTATTACTATCAGCAGTTCCTCTGCTCATATTCAAAAATACACAAAAAAGCTACTCAGTATCTAAACCAAGTAGCTCTTCTGCTACACCGCTACAAGCGGTCTTTTATCTCTTAT
>JAHDGD010000255.1 GCA_020627825.1 Saprospiraceae bacterium | reverse complement strand
AGAAAATAATGTAAAAAGAATTCCTTCAAAACGTTCATTTTTTGTCTATTGTAATTATGCTTTTTGGGCTCGAGCCCAAAAAAAATAAGGCAGTACTTACTGTACAAGTAGTACATGGAAAATATTAAAAGAAACACAACTTAAGACATGCCTTCATTATATATGACATAATAATTGACAGTTTTCACTGATTCGATGTATATTGCGGATGTATGGAGCATTATGTTTGTTTAATCGAGGATAGTTCATCAATAAGAGAAAGTCTTAAGCTATTCATTCAAGCAAAGTCGGCTATTAACGTTCTAAATGAATTTAGTAACGTAGAAGATTTTCTTGCTTATGATTTCGCAAAGCAAAAACCTAATTTGCTTTTTCTTGATATTGGTCTACCCGGAATGTCGGGACTTGAAGGAATATCACATATAAAGTCTAAATTTCCTGATATCAGCATCATTATGCTGACGACTTATGAAGAAGACGATAAGATATTTTCTGCTCTTTGTTCAGGTGCATGTTCTTACATTTCCAAAAAAACGCCATTGGCAAAGATCGTGGAAGCTCTTGTTATTGTTTCCAATGGTGGTTCTTATATGTCTCCATCAATAGCTCGTAAGGTAGCCACTTTCTTTACCAATCAAAAACCTGAACAGAAAAAAGCGGATCTTACGGAACGTCAAAAGGAAATTGTCGAACATATGGTAGAGGGAAGAACATATCGAGAAGTTGCTGATCTTTGTTATATTTCGATGAATACCGTTCGATCTCATATTAAAAAAATCTACGAAATTCTTCAGATCAATAGTAAAGTAGGCTTGATGACAAAATATCACAAAGGAGAGATTTAGTCTTGAATTAATTGTGATGAGGAACTGCACTTCGCATGTCTGGTAAGGCGAATGTTGTTGTTCCATCTCCTCCGTAAATAGTTCCTATCAAAGCGAATAGTGGGGTATAATCTACAATGTTTAAAAGCTGTCCTTCGCATGGCAACCATCCAGAAGGGTTAAAACCATATGGGAATAATTTAATTTCTCCTATCATGATATCATTAATAGGAATTGACCCTCCATTCGGAGGAAAGGTCCCATTTATTGCTATATAGTACTTCATACTTGTCGCTTTATTAATGCGCTTTCCGTTTTCTATTTCTATATCGGTCGTTCCATTTGTTGTGACATTCGTTAATTCTGTGTACAAATTTGTTGTCAATGAATCCATCTCCACAGACCAGTTTACTTTTAATGAATTGACTTCTACTACGTCATCATTTGCTATAGTTAATACACTACTTCCATTTGCATTTTGAATATTGAAATATACATCATCTATAGTTTGCTGTTTGATCAATACTTGACCTTGAAAGTACCCAGCATAACTATTAGCACCACCATTGGATGTTCCGAAGATCGAATAATTCATTCCAGCTCCCGTTGCATAGCCGTACATACCGTAATTTGATCCTGTATTGTTTCCATTAGAAATACCACTCGTCCCGAAATACGAGCCATTACCAGTACCTTGACTATTGCCTTGTACACCGATATAACCGCCCCATCCTTGTACACCTATACCCCAAAAATCAGTTGCAGTATTTTCTCCTTTTACAGCTGGAATATCAGAATTTCCTGTGTGCGTCTTTTTTACATATAACCCGTCATCAACAGCACTATTAGAATATATGTCTGTATGCGCATTAAAGCGTAAAATGTCATTGTCAAACTGTCCATATATTAACATTTCCGTAGAATCAGCACTAGAATTTTCTATGACCAACTGATTGCTTCCATATTGATCTCTACCTGCATTATTACCTATAAATACATTAAAGTTACTCGTCCCACTCACATCAGTTCCTGCATTATTTCCGATCATTACATTATTATTTCCGTTCAAATTAAGACCTGCAATATTGCCAAGAAGAACATTTTTGTTACCATTTAATTTTTCTCCAGTTTGATTGCCCAATAAAGTATTGTTTGATCCTATGGCAAATTCCCCAGCGCTTTTGCCTACGTATGTATTTAAAAAACCTGTTGTATTTGCTCTTCCAGTTCGTCTCCCCAGAAACACATTCCCATATCCAGTATTATTTAATCCAGCATCTTCTCCTATGTATAGATTTTGTTTATTGGGCCCAGAATTACCCCCACCTTCAAAGTCTATTCTGACTTCATTGTTAGCATTGGGTTTGATAACAATAGTTGAAGGTGGGTCTTGTGCAAGGAGAAATATGGGGCAGCAGGTAAGAAAAAATAATAGGATCGATTTCATTTTAATTTATTTTTCACAAACATAAAATGAAATACATGTTTTTAAAGCCACCCAAAGATGTGGTTTTTATAGAGTGTCTGGTTTTCGTAATATAACAGCGTAACCGTTGTCCCTTGAAATGATTAATTCTTTTTCTATACGCTCAGCCCGCATGTTCATATTCGTTGTACCTAAACCGGAGGTCTTCATTTTTTGTGGATCAACTGTTCCATTATCTCTTATTTCTAGATACAGCTCATTTTCATTTAATCGGAATTCAATATAGAGTTTATCTCCATTACTATATTTCGCAGCATTGTGTACGGCCTCTTTAAAAATAAGGTAAATGTTTTGACGCATGTCAGGTTGTAGTTTTCGATCTTTGTCGACCTCACTAGAACGGAATTCTACAGAAAGCTGATGTCCTTCTAAACGATCGTAAACGTAATCTTTCATTCGATCAAGTAAATCATCCGTTTTATCCTTTCTCGCATCTATTGCCCATACAGTATCTCGCATTCTTGTCATTGCCTCTCTACTCATTTTACTAAGTTTTTCGAATTTTTCAACTTGCTCCGCTTCAGCAGTTAAGCCCATAACTTCACTTTGCATCGCTAGTGAAGAAAGCATTGTTCCTACATCATCGTGCAAATCACTCGATAACTTAGAACGAAATTTTTCTGCCTCTTCTAGTTGTTTTTGAGCCGTTTTGCGTTGTTGATATTTATATAAAAAATATCCAAGTAAACATAAAAATAAGGTCGTTAATCCTAGGGCAATTTGCCAAGAACGAGCTTGTAATTCTGAAATCTTTTTATCAGCCTGTAGCTGGATGATTTCTTTTTCTTTCTCTGCTGTTGCATATTTCGTTTCCCAATCTGTTATAGCTTGTGTTCTTGTTTCAGAAAATAAAGAATCTTTATAAGTCATGAATTCCGATAACACCATTGCATGCTGTTCGTGCTTTCCCCATTTTTCATATAAGCGATGAAGACTTTCATACACAGCTAGTCTTTTTTCCCCGAAATCCATTTCCTCAGAAAGTGTTTTTGCACGTAATAAAATCGACTCTATTTCTTTAAACCCTATTGATTTTTCTTGCAATCCTTTTCCTTCTGTTTCATTGTACCATTCTGCGATGGACACCAAAGCACTAGTCTCATATGACTTGTTCCGTATAGCTTCACTTTGTGTTAATGCCGTTTTTAAAAAAGTATACGCCCTTTTATATTGACCAAGAAATTGTCGATTCGTTCCTATCCCCAAATTAGCTGCGATTTCACCTTTTTTAAATTCTGTTTCTTTCGATAGTTGCAATGCATCTTCGAATCGACTTAATGCTTCTTCATGCTTACCGAGCATTTGATATGATTCTCCTTCCTTCAAGGCATTGTAAATAGTTAAAGTTTTATATTCAAGTTGGTGTGCTATTCGATCTGATTTCTTGAATTCTTCAATTGCTCCTTCATAGTCACGCATATCGTTTTTGATGGCTCCTATGTTGTGATATCCTATACATAAGCCTTTTAAATCACCTCTTGCTTCCTTGAGTTCAATAGACTTCATATAGGAAGCAATTGCTTGATCATACTCGCCTTTTAT
>JAHDGD010000254.1 GCA_020627825.1 Saprospiraceae bacterium | reverse complement strand
CCTCGCGGCACTAGATCCTAAGTCTAGCATGTCTACCAATTCCATCACACCCGCAAAAAGAATCCACAAAAATAGCTGTGAATATCACATATTAATTTCCGCTTTTGGAAAAGTGACGCAAAGATAGGATTTACTTTGCATTGATGCCAACTTTTTAACCCGAATTATGTAATAGAACTTCGTAATGAGACCTGAAATGCCGAAGGAATAACAACTTTTGTGAATAAATCATAGTCACCACTATGGTGAGTGAGCAAAAGTTGGCGTAGCCTTTATGTTAACCAGCATTATGCATTAGACAATCTATTACGGGCATAAATTACGTCAAAATCAACGCTTCGCTGGCGTTTTCAGATTAACCATAGCGACGCTATGATTAATCCTCCAAATCGCCTGATTTCATAGTATTTTCAGCCCTCAAAACAAAGCTCTAATACATAATGCGGGTTTAAAGGCAGTTTAGGTCATAATAGATTTTCTATTGCATTATTTGGGTTTAAGAAAGAATAAGTGCGAAAACTAAATGAATCACGATAAAATAAAAAAGACCCAAGATTTCTCTTGAGTCTTTTGTGGTACCTCCCAGATTTGAACTGGGGACTCACGGATTTTCAGTCCGTTGCTCTACCAACTGAGCTAAGGTACCTCCACACCTTTCGGAGCGACTGCAAAGTTAATTTTCTTTTTTAATTTCGCAATACCTTGTCCCTTTTTTTCATTTTTCTATTGGAATTACTTTTTTATCAACTAGTAAATAAACTGCATCTCCCTTTTTTACTGGAACTCTCATCGAACCTGTAAAACTTCCGAATGCGGGTAAAATACCGTATTCTTTTCCGAAAAAGAAACAGCGAATTTTTTTGCTTCCCAGTCCTTTTCCCTTCATTAAAACACCCGGATGAACATGTCCGTGAATATTGTATTTTTCTGGTAAAGATTCTGGATGATGACTAAAATGAATATGGTCTATTTGTAAAAAATCTAGTAAGGTAATCCCTGCATTCTTATACTGTTTCTCAGGCAGAATATCGTGATTGCCGATAACTAAAGTAAATTGAATACCATTATGCGCTTGAATAAAAGCTTCAAATAAATCCCATTCTTGATTCGATTCACTGTGAAACAGATCGCCAAGGAATACAACTTCTTTACAAGGGAAACTCTGTATGATGTTATGAAGTCTGTCCCAGTTTTCGTCAATCGCTCCCGTAGGCACGGCAATCCCACTTTTCCTGAAATGTGTTACCTTGCCGAAATGCGTGTCCGAAATAAATAAGGTATGATACTCTTCCCAAAACATTCCACCCAGTGGATGAAGGATAAATTCAGCATTACCTTGTATATGCTTGACTGTCTCATAGGAAGTATGAGATTCCACAGACTTTTTCGTCATTGTTCCCTTTCAATTTTACCGCTTCCTTTACACAATATACAGTCTTCTTCGGATTCGGTAATTTCCCATTTTCCTTCTCCATCGCACTGAGGGCAAGGAACTGTTGGCGAATAGTTTTCTTTCCACCAATCATAAACCATGTACAAGAAATATCCCGTTAACACAATCACTGCCAGACGTAATAGTAAAATCATAACTGCTTGTATTTCTTTTGAAACATCATACAATTATATAACGCACTGCTGCTAAGAATGATTTTTTATCCTTTTATTTTTTGGGCTTTAAGCCCAAAAAACTTATTTTACTCCATGCATCAATTTCTTGATTACAGGATTCAATAGAATTCCAATGATACCAAGTGCTATTGGAACGACAGTTAATAGCATAAAGAAGTATGATAAACTATTCTCTTCTGCAATACGTTCAATCGATCCACCCATTTTACCTGCAGCTTTATTACCTATTGCAACTGCTACATACCATACACCAAACATCAATGCTATCATACGAGCAGGTACTAGTTTACTTATATAGGATAGAGCAACTGGTGATAAACAGAGTTCGCCTAAAGTATGGAATAAATAAGCTAGAATCAACCAAATAATACTAACAGAAGCACTTGTAGCGCCTTGAGCAATACCACTTGCGCCATACATCAATGCTGCAAATCCTACACCAACTAAAATCAAACCCAATCCATATTTTGTGGCTGCCGAAGGATTATATTTACTTTCCCACCATTTTGAAAACAATGGGGCGAACATGATAATAAATAAGGAGTTTAATATTCCAAACCAAGTTGCAGGGATCTCGACTTCATTTTCTTTGACTTCAGTTACAGTTGCAGAGATCAATGGAGAATCTTTACCTTTCTCTTTTAGCTTATCAATTGCAAGTTGAGATTCTTCTTGGTCCAAGAATAACAGTTTACTTCTTACCTTGATTAAGTTCAATTTATCTCCTACATTCATTGAAATAGGATCAATAACAGTGGTTGATTTTTTCTCTAACTTGGTACCTGCAGGAATTTCTGTAGATGCCGTTACAATGATCGTTTCTTCTTTTTCTTCTCCATCTACCATTTCAGTTTTTGTAAATTGATCATATTCAACTATGTAAGCATTTGAATTGTAGTCTCTATTCAACATCCAGAAAACAATGCCCCATATAATGACAAAACTTGAGCCGAGGAATATATTTGAAATCGCATAATTTGCAAAAGTATTTCGGAATAACTTATATAGGACCCATGTGATAATTGCAATAGGAACAACGGTAATCAATAAGTTTGAGACATAAAATATAGTTGCCCAATTACCTGACATATTTCTTCCTGTAAAGTCACTAGCAAAAATAGTCATGGAACCACCTGCCTGTTCGAAACATGCCCAGAATAGTACGGTCATGATGGCGAATATAACAATAGCAATCATTCGATCTCTAGTAACTATTGGATAGCGAATAATACGACTTATTAATAAAAATAAGAAAAGAAAAACACCTGCCAATATGTAATAGTTACTGATGTCAACACCTCCTATATTTAAAATATTAGTACCTCCTATTTCTGTTAATGGATCATTTATAATCCATGTTATTCCAATAAAAGAACAAATAACAATTAAGGCTTTATCAAAGGAAGTAAATGGATTTAAGCGATCACCTTCAAATTCCAATTGATCACCTGTATCTTCGTTGTCTTTTTGTTCTGGTGCCAGCCCTATATCTCCAAAAATACCTTGAGCAAAATAGAATTGTAACATTCCCAGCAACATAAATATACCTGCTAATCCAAATCCATATGACCAAGAAACTTTCTCTCCAATATAACCACACAACATGATTCCTAAGAATGCGCCTGCATTTACTCCCATATAAAAAATCGTATATGCACCATCTTTCTTTTCGGGAGTATCTTTATACATAACCGATACAATAGATGTCATATTCGGTTTGAAGAATCCATTTCCTATAATCAATAGTCCAATTCCTATATACATGAAAATTTGAGCAAATTCGAGCGCCATAGAGGCATGACCAAGTGTCATGAGCAATGCACCTATTACAACTGCTTTTCGGTAACCTAAGTATTTGTCGGCCAAAAAACCTCCTAAAATTGGAGTCAAATAGACCATTGCAGTATATGTTCCATATAGGGCTAAAGCTTCTGAACTCGTCCAGTCCCATCCACCTATACCAATTGAACTGATAAGGAATAAGACCAATATAGCACGCATTCCATAATACGAAAAACGTTCCCACATTTCTGTAAAAAACAATACAAATAATCCGGATGGGTGTCCTAATACGGTTGAATCAAAAATTGATTTATTTGAAGTTGAACTCATAAATTTATTGTCTGGTTATTTCATTTTTAAATTGCACATTGATGGCAATTCTGTTTCTAAACAAATTTTCGTTTGGCGAAAATAGGTTAATAAAAATAAAATAACACAGACTAAGACGTTTTTCTTTACTCATCTCAAGTAAAAACACC
>JAHDGD010000253.1 GCA_020627825.1 Saprospiraceae bacterium | reverse complement strand
GTCCATACATCGTTCACCGTGCACGCATCACCATCGTCACATGATGTTCCGATCAACGCATCATCCAACTCTGGACACATATCTTCCGCATCGCACACGCCATCGCCATCTGTATCTGTACATTCAGCATAAAAATCCAACCAATTCACATTGATTGCACTGGTCACAACATCAAGTCTTAAGGTATAAGAACCAGCTTCAAGTGAAAAAGGTGCAGAAGAGAAAATGGCATAGGTATCATAATCATTATTTGTTCCAGGAGTCAAAGCAATACGTGTAATCGAATCACCTTCAGCTGTCAACAAATCCACAACTCCAATTCCAAAAGGACTAGAAGCTCTTAAATCCAATGTAAAAAGTCCAGCTTGATCTACAACAACTTGATACTCCATCCAAGTCTCATCATTGATAAAACCAAGCACTTTATTTCCAGCTTCACCAGCAGGTGCATTCATAACTTGAGCATTGTTTACAGCGCTAAAATCTTCCGCTTCAATTCTTCCTGGAATCTGCCAACTATCTTCCACAAAAATGGTAGCTGTTTTCGCTATTCCTCCATCTTGTGTATATGCTGTGATCGTCACTTCTCCACCAATATTGTATGAAGTAACAAGTCCATTTTCATCTACTGATGCAGTTCTAGGCTTATTTGAAGACCATGTAACATCAGAATTAGTTGCTATGCCAGGAAATACGGATGCATTTAATTGAAGTTCTTGTTGAAGTCCCATCGTCGAAGTTTCAGGAAATACAAACATGGTCGTAACAGGTGTTGGATAATCACCTAGATTTTGAACGAAAGGTAATTCTGCTAGGGTAATCCATCCTTCAACATGTTGATCTTGGGTTGTATTGGCAAATCTTACAGGTACAGCTTCTGCAGAATACTCATCCAAAGGATTAAGTACACGCATTACAAAAGTATGTTGAGCGCTTGGCATCGACACATCTGAGTAAAAAGAACGATAATTATTGGCTACATCTGGTTGTATAGTACTTAAATTCCACGAATCAGTAACTCCAAGAGAAACCACACTTCCATCAAATGCTACATACCCAAATTCTACATTCCAGTTGGCATACATTGGTGCTAATCCTACATTTTGAATATTAACTTCGATAGCTGGTTTACCATTTTCTGACGTCACTCTGCATTCGTTGATGTAAAAAGTATATCCTGTTTTCTTAGTTGCTTGAATCGCATTATTCCATACCGAAGGATTTGTTTCCTCAGTTATGTCATTAAAAACATAGTCATGAAAAATAAATGTTGGGCGTGTTAAGTCAAATACTTCATCTGTGTTTTGTAAAGGTGGATTCTCCCCTACTATATCGGGATCACCCGAAAGTGTATTTGGAAAAGCGTTCCATAATGTAGGCTGTATAAATGGATCTACCTCCCCTCCTATAGGATGATTTTTCCAGTTTAGATCTGCATTATTGTTGACAAGTCGAGGATGAAAAAACCATGCATATTGACCTTCATCCGAGGTAGAAGCACTGAAATACAATCCATCGCTATATCCCACCAACTGTGATTCAGGAACATTATCAGGAAATCTAGCAAGAATCTTTTTATTGGGGAATGCTTCCTCATAAGCATCAACAATTCGTTTTTGATTCACCTCATTCATAGCCCATTCTTCACCTTCAGGTACAAGAATTTCTCCAGCACCTAATCCCCATTCACCGAAAATACCATATAAACCATAATGGACCATAAATACACGTGGGTCATTATTGTATTTAATTCCGAATTCTTCGATAAATCTCTCTAGTGCCAACATCATATTCTCATTGTTGTAATCCACAACGACGGATGGTACACCCTGATTATCTCCTTCACCACCACCATCGTAATAAGCGTGAGACACTCCTATATCCTTAAGAAATTGTGGAAGATCCGAATTATTGAATCCCATATCCACATTAACCTGTAACTTCGCAAATTTACCTAACGCGCCTTGCTCTTCAATAAAGTCATCGAATTCAGACCAATCAAATTCATTGGATTCATACCCAAACATAATTTTATCCAGTCCTACAATTTTCCCTCTTATGCTATGAGGAAATTCATTATTTACATTGTATAAAGGTGTTAAGCCCTTCAACGGGTTGTTTTCCAGTCCCGGTTGATTTGGGCTATATTCTAGTGTGTTCCACGTTTGCCCTATTCCGAAAATTCCTAGGAGCATGCATATTGCCAAGAACGTAATTCTCATAATTTTTTACTTTTTTTAATTGTTGTCAATTTGTCTGACTGAACTGAGACCTGCAGAATCTCCTGATAAGTCAGAATAAGAAATATTGATTTCAATATGGATACGTTGACCTTTCTTTTTACCCTAAAAGAATTTTGAAATTAATTTTAAAAAGAATTAAATAGAATGCTGAAACACCTGTGAACAGGGAATATGTAGGAATTATTTTTTTTAGGCTTACGCCCAAAATCGAAGGGTATGAGAACTGAAGGGAGGGGGAGTTTAGATGTTTAGGAGTATTATAGGAAAGTTCCTTTTAGTAATGGGTTTCACTATGTGAGTGCTTATAGAACGAATGTGCATTTTACGGTAGTGTTTAGTGTTACCTACTTTTTATTTCTTTACCAAACCGTTCTTCAATTTGAGTTACAATTTCTAGGCGGCTTTCATAAAATTCCTTTGGGAAGTCAAGTTCAGGGTCACTTTTTAATCTCTTATCTTCTTTGAAATAAGTCAACAAGTCTTGCAATTCGTCAATTGTTCGAGCATATAAAAACCTGCTTCTTATAGGAATTGAATAATAATAGTCTTTCGAGCCAAATTGATAGTCCTTCTTTAGTCCGCAAGAACTGCAAATGAACTTTCCATTAATGTCAGGGACGACTCTTGTCCAGCGAACAACACTTGGTGAATAGAAAGCTGCCTTTTTTTCACATTTAGGACAAATTATATCGATATCTGGTTTCATCTTATTTGTAGAAAACGGTTCAGTGCAGATGACGTTGCCATAAACGCATTAGCGTGACATATTACTCGCTATTTGTTAGCGAACGGTTCTCCTATTTTGATAGTAAAAGTTCAATCTCTTTGTTATTGTATTGGATTGCATAATCCAGAGGAGTTTGATTCATATTATCTTTTTGACTAAGATTAATCAGATTATTTTTAATCAAGTACTTTGCGACTTCATTAAAACCATCTTCTATAGCAAAATGTAGTAGATTCATTCCGTTGTCACAAGTTTTATTTAAATCAAAACCTTCTGACTCTAATTTTATAAGCATTGATAAAGTCTCACAAGAATGTATCGGAAAACATCTCCTGCTTGTTTCATCCTTTGCTTGCTTATCTACTCCTTTACTTAGTAAATAGTCTAAAAGTTGAAAGTTGTTTGTCATGATCACATAGCTTAAAAGAGATGTTTTTTCGGAATCTGTCCCATTTACATTTGAACCTTTTTCGACAAGTAATTTAGCAATATCTACACCATTTTCATCACAAAATGATGAATTTATTATTACATTATCATCTTCGCATTTAAAATTAGGGTTTGCTCCTTTGGCTATCAATTTTCTGGTAATTTCTAAATTACACATATCTACCGATACACAAAGAATATGATCGACTGTAACATTTGAGATGAATTTGTGATGAAAATCGCTTAAATCTATTTTCAAATCTGATATATCAACGCCTTCGATTTCTGTAATTAAACCTTGTGAAATTATAAGATTTGATTTACCGGTCTGGCTTAGTAAAAGTGTGACTTGAAAAATTGTGAATAGTATTATTGATGATATTTTCTTCATTTTTATTCAAAATATTGATTTGGAAATAATTAATAGCGGTCGCTAACTATAAAATAACAGGAGGTTATTTTTTCAAATCTTCTAATATAAAGTTTACGCCAGCCTTTGCATGAATTT
>JAHDGD010000252.1 GCA_020627825.1 Saprospiraceae bacterium | reverse complement strand
CTTGCGTAACTTTTGTATCCTATAAATCCCAAACGCAAGTAAAACCAACAACAGAGAAAGCCCCCCAAATACTAAAGCCCACAGTCGGTTCTGAAGTGTATGTGCTTGTTCTTTGGCTAGCTTACTTTCCAAAGATGCACTTTTGTATTTTTCGTTGGCTTCTGCATTTATTTCATCATTGCGATTATGTAATAACATACCGAGACTATCCTTCCAACTTAATGCCTTTTTAAATTTGCCATCCACTTCTTCTAATCTGGAAAAAGTTTTAAAAATTCTCTCTTTTAAATAATATGGAAGCGCATTACCCATGGATTCGTACAAATTTGTCAAAAGTTCCCTAGCCTCTGATGTTTTATTTTGCTCAATAAGCACCTTTGCTAAGTGTATGGAAATATCCAATTTCTCTTCTTTAGATATAATGCTCGAATCCAAATCAAGACATCCACGATATTTATCTTCTGCTATATCCAAGTTTCCTTTATCCAGTTGCAAGGTTCCCATTGTAATTAGATAATAATATTTGAGGTAATCTGAAATATCCAAAGATTCTACCTTTTGTAAAACAACAATCGCAGAATCAAGCAGAGGACTTGCATCTTCTTTGATGACTTTTTCAGCAAGATGAGTCCATTCAACATAAAAAACATTAGCTTTCACTATCAGTGAAGCAGCTAATCTTTCTTCATCTCCTGCATTTCGAAACAATTGAATGGCTTTATCAATATTCAATTTTGCTTCTTTTCGGTCTTCACTAGCCCCCTCTGCCAAAACAATGGTTAACTCCTGATAAACCTGTCCTTGCCATTTATAATCACATCCTCTGTAACACAATTGATCCGCTTGATATAGATAATCTATCCTAAGATTTCTGTTGTCTGGTTCCGAAAATCTAATTAATCGTGCCATCATCAAGTTCCAAACAGCTGAGTCCTGAATAACTGAATCAGAAATGCTATCAATTACATTTCTGGCTTTTTCATAATTACTTTCCGCTAACATTTCGTTAAATGATTCGTAAAGCACTTCATCTTGTCCAAAACAGTCACACCGAAAGACAAGCGAAGACATAATGAAAATGAATAATGCAATAAAGTTTCGTTTCATCAAAACCTTTTATAATCCAGAAGCTGAAGAGTTATTATCAGTAATCAAAAGCTCCACATTTTCAATCAAATCTAGATTTTCAGAGCTATTTGGATAATTGGAGTGGCCACCTCTAATTCTTATAATCGGTTTGAAAAGATATCTACCTGGCTCTGCACAAACAAGATCACTAAAAAATATACCAAAGACTTTATAAGAATCATTGTCTGAAATAATATGTTTCAAAATTTCTTCACTTCCATCCGGCTTTTCAATAATCAATTCCACCGATCCTATGTCGTGTGGACATGTCGCTTGAATACCTACTGTGAAATTTTCATTCAAACTAATATTTTCAGGTACAGATGCTTTTATAAATGGATTTAGCAATCTTTGTAAGTTGATAACAGTATCACTGTTATTATAAGATTCCGAAGTTATTTTCATTATTTCGAAAATCTCGGAATACGTTAAATTAGAATTCTGTTCAAGTAACATTCCAATTGAACCTGACACTACTGGTGCTGCTGCAGAAGTTTGATGGATATAGCCATATGCATCTAAAGGCAAAGTAGATTCAATATTTTGACCTGGAGCCATATGCGTCATACAACTGCCAAAATTTGAGGTTGAATATTTGTTTCCATTTTGGTCAGAGGCTCCTACTTGAAATACATTATACTCTTTTAAAAAATTAGTAGAACATAAATCAGAACTATCATTACCTAAGGCGAATACCGCAATACCACCCAACCCATTCCTTCCATTATTTATGAAATTATTCAATGTAACTATGGTAAACTCACCAAAACATGTATCTGTAACTTCATAAGTGAAATTTAAAATATCCGCGTCATATTCTATACAACGTTCAAAAGCTTGCCAATTTATTGCATCCGTTAAAGGTGCTCCAAAGGTGTGAGCAAACAATTTACAATCTGGACAAATACCGCTTATTTTTTTTCTTTTGTTTTTGGCCAAAATAGCTCCGCTTACCAACGTACCATGGTCATAATAATTAACGGTTCTAAAGATTCCCCTGTCGAAATAATCTGTAGAATCAGAAAAATTAAAATAATCCAAAAGGTTTGGTTCTAATGCTTCATGCTCAATATCGACATGATCATCTAATACTGATATTTTTGCTGAAACTCTATCTTTTTCATCGGGCCTAATTCCTTGAATAGAATTAAACCCCAGCGCCTTAAGATGCCAAGGATCTCCAGTCGAAAATAAAGTACCTGCACCTGTATTGTTACTATCTCCTTGTTGCATAAAATTTTTCTCCAAGCCTCTATAAAAGTTAGGCTTAGCAAAAATGCAATCATACTTTTCGTTTAACAATTGACAAATATCAAAATAGTCTCCTTTTTGAAATTCAATCGTGTAAGCTCCCTCAATGGTTTTACTTTTGTAAACTATTTTTGCATTAAAATCTTTTAAAATATCTTCAATCCGTTTCCCGTTCTCAAGCAATAACATTATTTGATTATTGACGGGCAGCAAAAGCCTATTTGATTCTTTAATACGGATGATATCGGATCCTACATAAATTAGATCATTTTGATTTCTCATTTTTTCTAATTCAGGGTGCAGATTGTTGGTTGAAGTTTTTTTTACAATGATCAAATCTTCTTCTCCAAAACCCAAGCTTTTATTTTGATATTTAATAGCAGAAGTAAAAGTTAATTTTTCAATAACATCCCTATAAAGCTTTAACCCTTTCGTATTTCGTGGAAAAAATATTTCATACCCCTCCACTCTCTCAAAATTTTTCACCTCTGAACCATTCCAAAAATAATTCTTTGACTTAGGAGGATTAATTAATTTACGTGGCAATGAAACTTTACGCTTTCGAGGTTTATTAACTTTTGCTAATAACTCTTCGTCTAAAGTAGCTTTTACGTTTTTACTTACGATTACTTTCCTTTCTTTGAAAGTATCTAAATGTGTTGCAGAAGCATTACTTCTAAACTTTATTTTTTCTTTGTTCTCGTATCCATTTAAATTTCCTGCAGAGTCCTTTTTCTTTTTATCAGAACAAGACATTGCAAGAATAAAAAAGGCACCGAGTAATATTCTTTTTTTAAGTTTCATCCTCTATGAATTTAAAACTTATCCTCCGCCGGGCCAATGCGCCCCAATTCCTACCTTATGATTTTGACCGCCATGCACATGAAAAGGTCCTTGAGGAAAATTAACGAATAAAAAGATTGAGCTATCCTGAGGCATATTCTTCGCAGGAATATTTACTGAATACACCTTATTCCCTTTATTTGGAGTTTCTTCAAAGTCTAAGATGTCGTCCATATTCTCATCAAGAAAAGTAACATTCAAAACACCTACAGCTTCCTTCTCCTTTCCATTA
Organism: Saprospiraceae bacterium; assembly: GCA_020627825.1. Taxonomy (GTDB): domain Bacteria; phylum Bacteroidota; class Bacteroidia; order Chitinophagales; family Saprospiraceae; genus JAHDFB01. Next base: position 482 of record JAHDGD010000252.1, on the reverse strand, counting down.
CATCCATACGTGATAGGGTGCTGAGGAAACTGTACAAATTTCGTAGCTACATTTTCACAAGGATTCAGGACCTCTATAACAAAGTACTCCTTCAACTTCTTGGTTGAATCTTCTACAGCATACGTGTTAAATGTAAAAGAGCATTGTTTATAATTACCTCCCAAAAAGTCGCCTACAAATTCGACGAATTTTAAAGTATCATTTTCACTTGCATCGCGCATCATATCAAACTTTACTTTATCTCCGTTAGGCAATTCAGTTTTTCCAGAAGCTAGTAATGATAAATTCTCTTTTACTGGCTCATCAACTTGGGGAGGACCTTTCGTAGGATCACCGTTTTTACAGGAAATGATAAATAGGCATAGGCCTATCAACAGAAGTGTGTTCTTCATAATTTGGTTTTTTGTTTTGTTTAAATCAATCCATTTCGCTCAGCAAACAAACCGAGTCCTACTGCATTCTTAACCTTGAGTTTATTGATG
>JAHDGD010000251.1 GCA_020627825.1 Saprospiraceae bacterium | reverse complement strand
TTCCACCCAAGTAAAAAGATTCTGTCGAAAGGCAGAATCTTTTCTTGTTTACGCAATGACCAAATGGAACATTTGAGGAACGGAGTAAACAAGAAAAGATAGTTGAGCAGAGCGAATGATCTTTTTGCTTGAGCATCAGTGAATTCTTTTTGGGATCATCGAAGATAATCCCTCGAACATTTGAGGAACGGAGTAAACAAGAAAAGATAGTTGAGCGTAGCGAATGATCTTTTGGCTTGAGCATCCGTGAATTCTTCTTGGGATCATCGCAGATAATCCCATTAGTGAGCAACAATGGAGTTCCTCTGATTCTTAAGGGCTTCTCATACTTTTTTTTTCTAGATCACCTTATTAACCAACAATTATATACCTCTTGACTGTTCGGAATTTAACGTAAAAAGAACCAATGATAAAGCATTTAGAAAAAGAGCCTATACAATTGCATCTTTTTATAGTCAAATACGATCAATCTACTCATTATGGAATTTATTCTATACACCCTTTTTCATACTTACTTACATAAGTAATGTAGAATTCGTTCACTAGATGCTTAATCCCAAAACTAAAGGTTGTACCATCCTTATGGAGTACTTGACCATGATATGTCGATTTCGTCAAGTCTACGATGAAAGGAGAAAATTTATAATCCGCAATTCTTTTGGAGTTTATAAAAGAAATTTTTCCGAGACCTGGTACATTTAAAATTTGTAAGCCTAAATTTATACATTTGGAATAATCCAAACCATTCTTATAGTAGAAAGAAGAATCCCAAACCTCTAAACAGTTATCGAAATACTCATACAAACAACTAATTTTGACATTTACCACACCTATATTCTCTCTATTTAAATATTCTATATACTTAATAGCAAAAAGCGTATGTAAATCTCTTTCGGAAATTGGCTTGTAATTAATATCAAGGTCTCGCAATTCACTTTTTACAGAACAACCAGAAAATAAAATCAACAATCCGAAAACTGCCAAGAAGTTTTTAATTAGATGTAAAAGTTTCATTACCGTTATCATTTATCTCATCCAAGACGTTTATAACGAAATCCTTTCGGATAGTAAAGAAACGAAATATTCTAAATCTTTAACAAGAACATTCCAAGCTCATATTTTATATTCCTCCCTATTCCAGTCTAAGCTTCCACCCAATCAAAAGATTCAGTCGAAAGGCGGAATCTTTTGACTTGAGCATCCATGAATTCCTTTAGGGATCATCGAAGATAATTCATCAAACAATAACGGATATACCTAAATACATTTCTATTTCAGTAAAATCTTTTCAATCTTTTTAGCCTTCTCATAATACTCATGATTAGGGTACATCAAGAAGTTTTCTTCCAATCGATCCAAAGCCTCTTTGTAATCCCCCTTTAAAATCAATGCACCGACTAAATTCCAATTGGCCTCCTCTAAAAACTCATTGTCATCGTGTTCAACGATAGAATCAAATAAACCAATGGCCTCATCGAGTTCCGCTGGCGATGAGTGTAAGTGACATAGCCCTGAATAATACTTTAATTCCCAATCTTCTGGATAATCATTGATGAGGATTTTAAGTGACTTTTGCGCTCCCTCTAAATCTTTAAGATTGAACTTATCTTTTGCATCCTGTTTCAAATCAACAGTTGCATAGCTTGTAGATGATCTTAAGTGATTATTTTGCCAAGAGGATAGAGAAAAGTTAGTAGCAAATACCTCCTCTTGCGGCGGACTTTGTGTTGACCTACTGACCCTATTTTCATTAGATTTTATATTTTGGTTCGGTTCATTTTCCTTCGAATTAACCAACGATCGATCCTCCTTTTCAGTCATTGGATTAACTTCTTGAGCTTCTTGAGAAGCATTAGTTCTAACACTTTCTCTTACTTCCGCCATGACTGGGGGTACGTCAGAACTGTTACTATTAGAAGACGTATTATTTCGATTAAACCAATACCAAAAACAACAAGTTAACACCAACAGGAATAACCCGACTCCAAGGATCTTGCGCAACCAAGATCCACCCGTATATATTGGTGCACTTGAATCATTCAATACGTCATCAATGATGCCATGTACTTCCTTTATTTTAGCCTCTTTTGTAAGATGCTCTTCTATTTTCTTCGAAAATTTTTCTTCTGGATCGTTCATACTTTGAATTATCTTCATGTTATCCAATCACACCAAAAAACGTTATCACTCTTCCCACTGTTTTTTTAAATATTTCTTACAACGATTGAGTTTAACTCTTAAAAATTCCTCTGTCGTATCCATAGTCGAGGCGATTTCCTTGTACCGTTTTTCCTCAACAATCTTTGCCCAAAGGATCTTTTGACAATCCTTGCTAATTTTTTTAAACTTTTCCATAAATGCCTGATGCTCTTCTAGCCTTATCATATCCTTTTCAATGGACTCTTCACTTATCGCATTGGGAAATTCTAATTCAAGCGTTGAGATTTCGCGATTTTTCTTTTTACAATGCGTTCTCCACTTATTCAATCCAATGGTCGCTAAGTAGTTAAAAAAATGACTATTGTCTACATCTTTATTTGGATCTAAAATGAAATTTTCCGAGATGACTTTTAATCCTACTTGAAAAAACTCGTCGCATTCAGAATAATCTGCACCATACTTTCTTAAAAAACTATGAAATTTAGGTTGGAACTCGTTGATCATCTGTTTTAAAACCAATCTATCACCATGCACAAACGCATCTCTATATTCAAAATTCTTCAACTAATTTTATCTTGGTTTTATGCATTTAATGCAAAGGTGTTTCAACAATGAACCCTAAGTTAAAAAAAAACGACTTGACTAGAAAATGGATGCTTTTCTCCCCATTATTTTCAATTTATAATCTTTGAAATGCATCCATCATCATCTTATAATCAAGCATTTATACGTAGTTTTATCTACTTTACTTATTACTCTGTAAACAGAAATTCGATTCTTTTAAACTCATCATGAAACTGAAGTGGACACATATACTTTTCATGTTCATTCCATATTTTTTGTATGGTCAAGAAGGTAATGTAGTATCATTCAACAAAGATTTAGAAACTCTAGATAGTCTTATTGATTTGAATGATAAAAAGAATGTTAATCAAATTATTGAACGTCTTAACCATCCAAATCTCCAGTTAACATCAAAACAAAAAGCCACATTATTATCCAGAAAAGGCGGTCTTTTCACGTTAAGAAACCAGCTAGATTCAGCGAGAATTGCGTTCAATGAATCAAAAAAATTCTTTATAGAAAACCAGGACACCATCAATGAAGATTATGCTTATATTTTGGACAGTTATGGCTGGCTAGAAATGGGGGTGAATAAATTTTCAGCTGCCTTATCCTATTTTAAAAGGAGCCAATCTATTCGGGAAAAACTATATGGAAAAGATCATCCCGAATATGCTAAATCATTACATCAATTAGCATATAACTATGAATATTCTGGAAAGTTTGAACGCGCTATGGAACTCTATCTTCAGTCGCTCGAACTGATAAGAAAAACGAAAGGAAAGAATCATTATAGATACGGAAGAACGCTTGGGAGGCTAGCAAGCACTTGTGGGAAAATGGGAAACCTAGATTTGGCAGAAAAATATTTTATTGAGGCCATCGAAATCATTAAAAACTCCTTAGGAAGAGAACATACTGTCTATGCTAGTTTCTTAAACAATTTGGCGGTCAACTATTTAAAACAATGTAAACTAGAAAAATGTGAAGCGTATTGGCTTGAATCTCTAGCCATTCGTAAGATATTATATGGTGGCCACAGTAGACGATTATCTGTAATACACAATAACCTAGGAAGATTTTACGAATTTACAGGCAACTATTTGGAAGCTGAACGTCATTTATTAATGTCTGTTGAAATCGACAACTATTATAATAAAGGGAGAACCGTATCATCTGCAAGTTTAGCTCAACTTTATATTAAGGTAGGCATGTACGAAAGGGCTGACACCATTTTAACTGACGCCATTAAAAATATTGAAAAGGACGTACCCGAACGCTCAGGGCTCATAAGAACCCTAGGGGATTTAAAAGTAAC
>JAHDGD010000250.1 GCA_020627825.1 Saprospiraceae bacterium | reverse complement strand
GATTTGTTTTTGATCAGGGAGGTCTGGGGCTTACCGAGCAAGATAAAGCTGACTTAATTGCTTTTCTTCACACTTTGACAGATGAGACTTTTCTAAATAATTCAGAGTATGAAGATCCATTTCAATAACCAAGGTTGGGTTTTCTTACTCTTCATTTTGTATTTGACATCATGTACAAATGAAAGCAATGATGATTTAGGTTTTGAATGCGACGAATCGATTAGTTACAATCAAGATGTTAAGCAAATCGTTGATGTGAGTTGTGCCATAAGTGGTTGCCATGTAGGCGTATTTGCTTGGGGAAATTTCACATCATACGGTGGTCTGGTTGATAAAATTAATCTTGTTTCTTTTAAAGTATTATCTGATATGTCGATGCCTCCGGAGGACTCAAATGGACCTAGTAGTTTAACTAATGAAGAATTGGCAATCATAGAATGTTGGATAAATGCGGGTGCACCTGAAAACGAATAAGAGAACTATTGGTTGAAGATTGATGTTTATATGTAAAATGACAAAAGAAAACTTTCATACAATATCTTCTTTTTTAATGTCAAGCTGTTTTTGCTTGTTCCATTCAGTTGCATCTTTACAATGTAGTAGTGCTTCAGAGCAATTAGAAAATGCCTCACAAAGTAGAATATACTTAAGTGGAACAGTAATGGATTGCCTAATGCATTGTGACCGATCTTGTTTTGACCTTTGTAGCTGTATATACTACGCGTATGAAGATAAACCAATATGTAATCATCAAGGATGGTGTAAAAATGTTTATCACAATAACATCCTTAAACAATTTACAATAAAGCATTGGAGGAGTTTGTATGTGTTTTATATAAACTTTACTTCTACGCAACCTTTATTAAGTTGCACTGGAAAAGATAAAATTGTGTTATTTCAAGCCTTTCTTTGTTAGTCTTTTCTAAATAGAATTCGAGTAAAGTATGGAACACCGATCATTATTATCTGAATTGTTATTGTACTCACTATTCGCTATGTAACATGCGTAACTCTAGAACAGCATTTTTTGTTAACATCCTGTTGCTAGTATGTCTTTCTGTAAAAGGGCAAGGACCTCCAATTACAGCAGACAAGCCAATAATGTTAGGATCTAACACAAAATTATTAAAAACATTAAGTGAGATTAGACTTACAGAATCTGGTACACAGATTATGATGCCAGTAATGTTCCACTATTTACCTACTTCTAATACTCTTGTGGGTTTGCATGCACCCTTTGTCAGTTATACTGGTCGTAATAACAATGAAGATAATGGATTTACAATTGGGGATATTTCCATATTAGGTAAATATCAATTTTATCGAAAAGACCAGATGGGTAAGACAATGAGGTTGGTTGTTAAAACCTTGCAAACTCTTCCCACGGGAAAATCGCTTGAAATTGATGGAATGAGTACTGGACGATATCATTCCTACCTAGGTTTTGTGGCTGGTTATGAGTCCATAAAATATGGAATTTCTAATGAAATTGGATATAATATTATCCCATCAAGTAGAAAGGATGAATTAAGGTATAAACTAGGTTTTGGGCTACCGTTAAAGAAGCCTTCCTATCCTGTAAATCAGGTGAATCTGTACTTTGAATATCAGTCAAGTTGGTTTACCCAACTGAATGAGTTTATGCTACTTTATGCTCAGGGAATTCAATATGCTATTGGTAGGACAACTATAGAGGCCTCTGTTCAATTCCCACTATTGCAAAACTTAGAAATAGTAGAGCAAAGAGAATTAAGTGTTTTTTTAGGAACACGTTATATTTTATAATAAAAAACAATAATCATGAAATATTTAATTGTAATAATATCAATACTAAGTATGTTTTTCACTCAGATAGTCAATGTGAGTGCCCAAAATTCTATTGACCAATTTGAAGTTCAAGTCGATGGTCTAGGATGTCCATTTTGCGCCTATGGACTAGAGAAAAAATTTAAGGAGTTAAAAGGAATTGATGAGGTAGTAATTGAAATGGAGACAGGAGTAATGACATTCAGTTATCCTACTGATGCAATGCTTACTATGGAAACTGTGGAGAACCAGGTTGATGCCGCTGGTTATACGGCTGTAAACGTTAAAGTTATAAGAGCAGATGGAAGCGAGGAGTTCACCAAGTCAATAGAGGCAGTTGAGGTTTCAGAGGATGCATTAGTTGCAGAGACAATAGAAGTACAAGGGAACTGTGGTATGTGTAAAGCACGAATTGAGAAAGCAGCTAAAGCAGTTGCTGGAGTTACCGAGGCAGATTGGAATAAGAAAACAAAATTGCTTGAAGTGGTTTTTGATAGTAGCTTAACTTCAATTGGCGATATTGATTCTGCTGTAGTAATGTCTGGTCATGACACCCAAGCTGGAAGAGCTGATGACAATATTTATGAAGCCCTTCCTGGATGCTGTCAATATGAAAGAGTGAAGTAATTGTTCAAATGCCTTGCACGCCGATTTGACTTTAGTCACTTTGTGAGGCATATTTTATACTCATTTAGTTATGCGATATATCATTTTGTTTCTTATAGTCTTGTTAATGAATTCCTGTAATTCAGTGAACAATGTTATAGAATTTCAGTCAACAATAGATTTAGGCAAATCTACACCGATCGGGATGGCAAATATGGATGGACATGTTTGGGTTTCTGACGGAGATAATAATATGCTATTACACATAGATCAAAATGGTCAATATATCAATGTGTATGAAGATTTTGATCGGCCAATGCATTTAAGTGCAAATGATGGTAAAGTCTATGTGCCAGAATACGGGAAAGACCAGATCACAATACTAGAACCTGATTCACGAAGCGCGTTGATGTTAAGTGAATCTCTTGATGCTCCAGCTAGTATTGATGTAACTAGTAGGTATATTGGAATCGCAGATTTTTACAATCATAGAGTCTTATTTTTCAATGGGCTGGATTGGGTTCAGGTTGGAGCAAAAGGTCATAATAAAGGAGAACTATATTATCCGACAGATGTACAAGTGTTAAAAGATCGAATATTTGTGGCTGATGCATATAACAATAGAGTCCAAGTCTATACTCATGAAGGCCAGCATCTTCTTACAATTGCAGAAGACGATAAGCTAAATGCTGCAACAGGTTTATATGTTACACAAATGCATCTTTATGTTACAGACTTTGAAAATGATCGCGTTTTAATTTATTCTCATCAAGGAAGCTTAATTCAAGTACTTGACGAAAACCTAAGCAAACCTACAGATGTCCTGCAGGTCGGTAATGAGATTTGGATATCAAACTATGGGTCTAAATCTATAAACAGATATGCACAATATCGAATTGAATAGGTTCTTCAATTTACGAGGTAAAAACCAATGCAGAAGCTCAAGAAGAAATTAGAGAAAAGGTATACAATATTTGGTATGACGTGTAGCTCATGTGAGGCTAAAGTCGAATCGGCTTTAATGATGCTACCAGAAGTGAATTCTGTTGTAGCAGACAGAGAAAGTAAAATTGGTGTACTTGAGCTAAACTCTGAAATAAACATCACAAGACTACAAGATGCTTTAAATAAAATAGGCAACAAATATACAATCCGTGAAACTATACTTGATAGCAATAATGAGGATAGTGATGGTGTTGATTTAAAAAATTACAAGCCGCTATTTGTCTTGTTTGTTTACATGTTTGGTGTTTCATTTTTAGTGCAATTGACCACGCCTTCTTTTGATGTGATGCAATGGATGAGACATTTTATGGCTGGTTTTTTTCTTTGTTTTTCTTTTTTCAAAATAATTAATATTAAAGGTTTTGCTTCTAGTTATCAGATGTATGATATTCTAGCTATGCGATGGAGAGCCTGGGCATATATTTACCCATTTATTGAGTTATTGCTTGGGCTAGCTTATTTAACTAGATTTATGCCATTATTAACTAATAGTATTGCTTTTGTGGTTATGTCTCTTTCTTTAATAGGTGTCATTAAAAGTGTATTGAACAAAAGGAAAATACAATGTGCTTGCCTTGGAGATGTATTTGATTTGCCGATGAGTACAATTACTATAATCGAAGACGCATTGATGATTATTATGAGTGGGTTTATGCTATTCAATGCGCTCGGCTAAGAC
>JAHDGD010000249.1 GCA_020627825.1 Saprospiraceae bacterium | reverse complement strand
AACAAAAAAAGTCCCAAAAACATTATGTTTAAGGAACTTCTTGTTGACCCACTAGTACAAGAACCCATATCCTAACTTGATGCAACTCGACCATTTTTTTAATAAAATAGGGGCATTTATATCGTTTTAATCTCTTTTGCACTCTACTTAGGTCAATTTAGACCTAAAATATCGACAACAAAATCGACAACGTTTTCTATTTCTATTTGTAACTTTGTTGTCGATTAATACATTGTTATGGCTAGTGTAAGATATAATCTAAGAAAGAACAAGAATAAAGACCCTCATATTATGTTGGTGTATCGCTTGGAGAGCGATGATAAGAAACTTGTATTTGGTACTGACCTTCATGTACCAAAACAGTACTGGAATCCTAAGAAGATGAGAGTTAAGGAAACGGTTGAGTTCATCGAGCATAGAGATTACAATGCCATTTTAGATAGGTGGGAATCTAGCGTTATGACTGTTCGTAATAGATTTAAGTTAGCAGGTAAAAGACCTACCTTAAATGAGTTTAGGACTGAGGTTAAAAAGGAGTTCTTGGGAGGTACACAGATTTCCACCGCACCAGACATATTTAGTTATTTTGATGAGTTCATTGAAAATAAACGATTAGCCAAACGAAAACCATCAACAATAGTACAGTACTACAACTCAAGGAATCTTTTACAGGAGTTTGTAACGAAAAAGGAACATGGTAGAAGGATAGAGTTTAATGACATGACAAAGAACTTCATATTGAGGTTTATAGCCTTTTGTGAGGTAGATAAAGAACACGAAGCCAATACTATCAATAAGACAATGAAACGAATAAGGGCAGTAATGAATGATGCCACTAAACGAGGATTTAATACATTACTGGACTTTAGAGACGAAGATTGTAACCGTGCTTACGTCAAACAACCCAAAGTTTGCATATTCCAACATGAATTTGACCAAATTATGGCACTTGACCTTGAACCATTTAGTCGGTTAGATAAAGTCAGAGATATATTCATCGTTGGATTTTATACGGCTCTTAGATACATAGACCTCAAATCCCTATCCGACAAACATATTACAATAGAGCATGAAAAAGATGTAATCAAAATAAAGGCTGAAAAAACAGAAGGCTTTGTTACCATCCCATTAAAACCGATTGTAAAGGATGTATTGATTAAACATGGAGGTAAGTTGCCTATAATCTCAGAACAAAAGTTTAGAGACTACATAAAAGAACTTTGTCAAAAAGCAGGTCTAACCACTAAAGTTTCAAGAGTTAAAAAAGGCAAACAGAAAGTAACCGAAAAATGGGAATTAATTGGGGCACATACAATGAGAAGAAGTTTTGCCACAAACGCCATTCTAAATGGCATTAGTCCTGAATTTGTCAGAAGGATAACGGGGCATTCAACTCTAAAGCAACTTTATGAATATGTATGTATTGAAAGTAAAGAGTACCTTGAATTTGCAACAGAAAATGAGTTTTTTAAGTAATGGAGAACTTTACTAAAATATTTGACCACAGAGAATTTCATTTTGAAAGTTCTATAATGTCCTATGCAGGTATATTACATAGTCTTGTTGATGAATACAGAAGGAAATTTAAAGCTTATTTGTTAGGAAGTAGCTCCATTCCACTTGCAATAGAGTACATTAAAGACCAAATTAATGTACTTAGATACAATGCAGGTACAAGAGATTTTGACCGTCCTCAATATGCTAATTTAGCTTCAGAGATTGGCATTGACCTCTCTAATTATTTGGACTCCATCATCGAAATAGAAGAAAGAGACGACCCTTTCAGTAGGTTTATATATTCGGTTCACAGGGACAATTATTTGGAAAAATACAATGCTGAAATAGTTTATGAGTTCTTGCATAAAAGCAAGGTGTTCACAGGAAAAATTAATAAGGTAAAAAACCCAGATCAAATTATTTCCGAAGAATTGATAAATTCAGAACTTCACGAACAAGTCTTTGATTATAGTTTCCCTCAATACTATATTAAAGACTTTTTGGACTACGTACATATCAAGACCTATTTGTCAACTTTGGACAAACTTGACCACATAGTTGATAACATCATACCAAATTCGATTCCTAGTCATATTCCCACGCCTAGAACTACTAAACAACCAAAAATTTTACAAAAGGATAAAACCCAACTTGAGGGTTATCATCTAGCATTTTTATTTTATCTATATCTCAGACAATTTGGTATTGGTAGTTTAAAAAACCCTTATCATTTATTCGCGTCTTACTTTTATCAAATGTTATATGGAGATTTTGTTGAACTTTCTAAACAAATAGCGAATGATCTATCAATGGATGAAAGAGATAAAGACAACACGTATAATTTTCTTAAAAGTGTTAATAGCATCACACCGTTATCTTCTGAATCAAGTCCATTCCTCAAAAAATATTTTGACAAGATAGAAGGTCAATCTTTAAGTGACATTGTAAATCTTCCTGAAAGAAAAAACAAAATTTTAGAAGAAAGTTTTGCCTCCGAAATTAGATGGTCTAAAATAAAAAGAAGCAGCAGTTGTGCATTCAACCTAGCAAAGAAGGAAGGTCAAAATTGGACTTTTCAATCAAATAAATTTGACCTGTTCATATCTATCCTTAAAAGAACATACCCAACCTTAATGACAGATCAAATCATTAATCAATCAAATTTATTTAAGGCTGAATGCCTTAATTTTTACACATAATTTTCAAATTATTTCTGAGGTATGAGGTATGACCTCGACATACCTATACCTGCACTCTATTATTGCAAAACAAATGCAATAGTTGAGTATAAACGCAGAAATACAATCAATACTAATACCTCTTGTTAGAGAGGAAGTCACCAATCAGTTAGATGGATTGGCTGAGGGGGTATTGTCATGTCTGCAACGACCCGAATTTGAATCATGGGGTCGATTCCTCAACTATGACCAAACAGCTAAATACTTAGGTATTAGCAAATCAGGATTAAAGAAAAGATTGGCTCGGTTCGGTGTTCACCCATTAGTATTCAATGAAAGAGAAAAGGTGTTTGATAGATATGAACTCGACCGATTGAAAGTAAATGAATTTTTAAATAACTATAAAAACAACCTTAAAAATGGAATTAAAATGTAAAGTAAATGTAAAACCTAACGGAGTAGGGTTAAGTACGCCACAACCAATTTTTCAACCTAATACTCTTGTCAAAGAGTGGATGGAAAACTGCGTTGATTTTAGATTAAATAATGGAGGATCAATATTAAGTTATGAGCCTTTTGATTTTGTCGATGAGCAAATTAATAGCTCTGACCCTAGTATTTTAATCAAAATGCCACCGGAGGATGGTGAAGAGTATTCCATATATCGAATTAATCCTATGTGGTGGCATGGTAGATTAGATATTAAACTCTTCAAAGATGGGAAAGAGTTGTATTACCTGCCTGACTGCTTTGATAAAGAAGAGTATGTTGATTATGGATATTTCTCTGAGCTTTTGTTCGAGGAATCTCTTTGGGAAGCCGAGAAGTACCTAAAACATCTTGGTGGCAACTCATATCAATTTGAGCAAATCGGACATAAGCCAATTATTATTCAACTTTCACCAGAAGAATATGAAAAATATTTGGCAGTTGAGTGTCAAGTTATTCAATATCGAATAATGACTAAGTTCTTGAAAATATATAATTCTCTTAGAGATGAAAATTTTGATGGATCACTATTTGGCTTAAAAAACGACATTGGAGAAATACCAAAAACACTTCATCAATTTCTCTTTAAAAAAAGTGAACTGGTATAATGAATTAAGTAACGGATGATGCTGGTTGTCATTGACAATCAGTATCAACAAAAAAATCAATAATGGAAACAGTAAAAACTAATGTAAAGGAAATGACAGAAGATTTAGAGAGATTTTTTGATGAGATGTTTGATGAGGAAAAATTGGAAAAAACGATAAATCCTCAATTTGAAAGTTTAAAAGACCCAAAAAAGATTATCTCACATATTCAAGAGCTTAAAAGAGACGTAATTAATAAAACAGAAAATCAAGGATTGTTTGTTGTAAAAAGTGGTAATGAATGGTTAGAAGAAGCCAAGCAAACTGCAATGCCTAAGATGCACTTTGGGG
>JAHDGD010000248.1 GCA_020627825.1 Saprospiraceae bacterium | reverse complement strand
ATTTATCAAATATTGCGTTGGTTGAAGCAATTTTCTTGTAGTTTTCGTACTTTTAAATCATGATATCTGTAGTAAGACAAATTAAAACCGTTGATATTTCATTTGAAGATAAGAAAATCATTCATACTTTGCCTCATTTTAATAGCGCTCATGATCCTTTCTTACTTCAACTTCCTATTGACATTAAATATAATGAACACTGGAAGATAACACATGAATGTGATCAAGATATAACCATAAGTTTTTCTCGTGCACCACAGCACAATTGGAATTTTATCAATCGATTATTTACCCGTTACTACAAAAAAGAATTGATTCATATTTTGGCAGATTCATTCGATTCATTACAAGCTTTCCAATCTGAAAAAAGTGAGTACATTCACTTAACACCTTCTACTTTCAAAGATAAAAAAGCCCCTATTTACAGTATACCTCAAGTAAAATTTAATGCATATTCCTGTGAAAAATCAGGAAAGCAGTTTTTATGCAGATTTGCAGAAGGTCTCCCCATAGATGCCGATAGAACATATCCACAAGGCTTAGAGGGGCGTTTAATGTTGAAAGAAATTGTAGAAATAGAACTTGATTCCAAAAGTAATTTTACAGATTTTGTTAAATCATATTTCCTTTACGATTAGTGGGTGAATCTGTTCCATAAGTATTGTAATTACATAAATACTTTTTGGGCTTAAAGCCCAAAAAATATGCAATGCTAAGATCGATTAATACCAATAATTCAATTTCAGGGCTACAGCTCTATTCCTTGTTGTAATTGTGGGGCCGAACACATCATAATTATCAATATACACCAAAAATAAATCAGACATTGGAGCAAATCGCCATTGTAGACGAGAATTGATTCCCATGAAATCCCGCTGGTCAACAAATTGAAATAAATTGGTCCAAAGCACATTTCTAGAAAAGCCAATTTCTATTTTGGATCTTAATGCAGTAATCAATCCTTGACCATACGGCTCAGGAAAATCAAGTTGATTGAATTCATAGGATAAACCAAAATTTCCCCATGGTTGAACTCTATAATTCACTCCCAGTGTAAATTGATTCAAGCTACCATTATAAAACTGGCCGATTTTTGTACTGATGTCGTATTGAAATAGTTTTCGTTCATCTGAACTATATTCTAAGTTTATGCTGCTGTAATTGTACCTTCCAGATGGTAAAGGAACTGCATCCGATACAAAAGAAAAAGGAAATAATAGTTCCACTTCATTATTGTCAAAACGAATGTTTAATTCACTTGTATTTCTAAACGTCATAAAATAGCGCAATCGATTGAATCGCTCGTTGAAACTAAAGTCGGGATTCAAGACAATAAAATTTTCTATTCCAAATCGATGCCTCATAATTTTGCCTTCAGCAGGTCTTATGACATAGTCTGCATAGGAATAAGATTGATTGAATCCTACTCGAATAGTCGTGTCGCGCAAGGCGTCGTAATTCTCTATTCGTATATTATATCCCATGTCAGTAGTGTAGTTTTCTTGCACTTGTGTGAAAGCAGCGAAAAGTTCCCAGTTTGCATTTTGAAATTTTCCACCGAAATTGTAAAACCCTGTTTTATTATTGAATCCATCTTTGAACGATCGATGAAGTCCCATCCAAACGGACTTTTGACCGTCGTCACTTGAATAAAACCCCTCAAGGCTTAAGTTCCTACTTGCTGACTTTGAAATGGCGTCTATTCCATCGAATCCTTGCTGATTAGTGAATAAAGCTTGTACATAGGACAAACCGTATCTTTTTTGCACAGACATGGCTGATTGATTGAGGCTAGTAGACTGAGCAGTTGCACCTGAATGGGTATTCATGATACCTGCTCGGATGGATTCTGTTACGTTTCCAGTTGCTCGCACTCCGTAAAGTAAAGGAACTGCATTTCCATTTTCATCAATCCCTATCCTTCTAGAAAAAAAAGGACGAACTGGATTTATCCCGAAGTTGCCAAAAACGTCACTATTCTCTAGAAAAAAAGTTCTTTTTTCAGGAAGAAAAATACTAAAGCGAGTAAGGTTCGTTACTTGTTCATCAACTTCAATTTGTGAGAAATCAGGATTTAAAGTAAGATCTGCATTAATGGTAGAAGTAAGTGCAAATCGTGCATCAAGACCTGCATTTGCTTTGTACGTAATTGGTTCACCTTGGTTTTTATTAATGCTACCTGTAACGTATGGAATGATGTTGTAATTTCCTGAAGCTGCTTTGGGCCCATCATCCCATACCATTGCTCCGGCAAAAGCTGGATTGGGAGGCCAAAAAGATTCAGGAACAGCAGTCCAGTTATGAAATTCGTTAATGGCTTGAATCCCACGTACGATATTAACTCCCCATTCTATTTTGGAAGGATCGTATCGTAAGATTTTAAAAGGAATAGCGATTTCTGCAGTCCAATATCCATCATATAGTTCAACTTCAGCATACCACTTATTACTCCAGTCCGCGTTGATGCCAGAATTCGGTGCATATTGAGCATCCCATTGAGCTCCTGCTGCTGTTACCCCAAATAAAAATGCATTAGTTCGCGTGTTTAAAGGATCAAGGGTCATAGCTATCCCATCGTTGTCCCAGAATTCATCACGTTTTAAGGACTGTATAACTATTGGTTCTTCTTGAAAGCAAATGGCAGCCATATATAGATAGGTGTCATCATAACTAAATCGTACTTCAGTACGTGGATTGGCTCCTTTGTCAAAATAGGGAATTTTTTGATAAAAATCTGTTGCCATTTCTTGCGATTGCCATACAGCTTCATCAAGAATGCCATCCACTTTTATTTCCTCCTTTGCTCTATTGTTTTCAACTCGAAAGACCTTTTTAAATTCGGAAACATCAACTTGGGCTACCATAGGATGATAGAGTAGGGCAACGCACCCAATCAGTCCAAGTATTGATTTTTTTATATCCATTAAAAGGTTTTTTCTTTTTGTTTTGCAGTAGGAATAAGCTGTCAATTCCGATGATGCAAAGGTAGATTAATTGCAAACAAATAATGAAAAATAATAATATCTCAAGTGATCTTTAAGTGTTTCTTAACAATCTATACATATGAAAGGAGCATAACGATAGACATGCCAATCATGAGTGCATTTTCGATGAATGTTGCTTCTGTCATAGGTAAATTCAGTACGGAACCTAGACACGCACATTTTATGGTGCTTTTGGATCGTAAAACACGAACAACACCTATGGTCGTAATGCCTAAAACCAAAAGTGTCCCTATTAAGGCAATCGGTAAATTCCATCGAAATAAAAATGCAAGCCCAAGTGCTAATTCAATAAATGGGTAGAGTTGTCCGTAGCCATTAACTCTTTTAGCAATAGGGTCATACATGGAAAAAGAAGTTGCGAAACCTTTTATGTCCAAAAACTTGAAAAACGAAAACACAATAAAAAACAAGCCCATAAAATCAGCTAAGAATGCAGAAATTTTAAAATCGCTATAATGCATGAGAATGCTCGCTGAGGTGATGTAGGCAAAGATTAAAAACAAAGGCCTGAGTTGTTTTAGCTTTGAAGAAGTCTCTTCTTGTTCAGCTCCTGTTGTTTTAATGCTGTATTTACTGGGCAAAGCTTGACTTAATTTACTTAAAGGTATAAATTGATCAGCCTCTATTACAGCTATTTTTTTATTAAGATCTACCGAAACTTTATTTATTTTGGAGAGAGATGAAAGTTTTTCTTCAACGCTTTTCTTGCAATTGTTGCACGTCATTCCCTCAATTGTATATGTATATTCCATAACTAGTAAACAGAAAAAATTGCAAAATGATTTCTGGGCTTTCGCCCAAAAGGTGCACAAATGTATGATTAAACCCGCATTATGTAAAAACCTAAGTTATGGATTTCTAGTTCGTAATTGATTATATGGTATGCGTAAGATTGTCAATGTAAGTAAGGAAAGAGGCAAAAGTGTTGTGTATAGAATTTTGATATTTTTTAGGTGATAAATTCGTTCATTAAGAATAATTTGAGTTAAATTTGCGCCCCGAGAATAATGGCCCAGTAGCTCAGCTGGATAGAGCAACAGACTTCTAATCTGTAGGTCCCAGGTTCGAATCCTGGCTGGGTCACTTTCAAGATAAATGCCACTTCACCTTTAGCGTGATGTGGCATTTT
>JAHDGD010000247.1 GCA_020627825.1 Saprospiraceae bacterium | reverse complement strand
ATCACAACAGATTATTTTATTTATAATGTGTTGCGATTCATATATGAATCCAAGGAATTCTCTATGTTTCTGACAGCTAACGCTCGGTGCATACGACGTAGGCGCGTTTAGCGACTATGTACGTTCTGCACTTTGTTAGCTGTCGGATTTTTCTTTTTTCGGCATACTGAAGGATTTGGGAATGCTGACATGCTCTTTGATCATTTATTGATTCGTGTTTTGTATTTGCGGGTAATGGTCAATGTGCATGGCTTGTATTTGCTATTTTATTAAGTCAAATTTTCAATCACTATTATCCTCTTCCTTTGCATGCTTCACAATTTAAGATTTTACTTCTATATTTGATACAAACTTGCTCATATATTTGAGTTGTGCAATATTATTATCAATCACTAATTAATGGTAAAATTCTTTAGAAAAATTAGACACAATTTACTTTCTGAAGGTAAAGCTGGAAAGTATTTGAAATATGCAATTGGAGAAATTGTTCTTGTTGTTATTGGAATTTTAATTGCACTTCAAATTAATAATTGGAACGAAGGCAATAAGGAACATAATCTTGAAGTCAAGACCCTTTCCGAACTTCAGTCTGCTTTTAAAAAAGACTTGAAAGATCTCAATTTCAACCTTGATTTTCATAAAAAAGGACTCGAAGCATGTGAGCAATTGATTCTTGCTTTTGATCAAAGTTTGCCCTACGATGACAGTTTGGATCAGTATTTCGGCCAGTATTCTAATATCACCATACTTGTTCATAACTCTGGGGCATATGAAACCTTGAAATCACGCGGTTTGGACATAATCAAAAACGATACTCTTCGCAGTCAAATAATAAACTTGCATGATAATGTCTATAACTATATCTTAGAAATTCAGCAAAGCTTTGATTATTTGGATGTAAATGAAAATAAACAATTCATGCTCAAATTTATGAGTGATTGGAAATTCTTCGAATCGGCCAAACCTTTGAATTATGATCAAATAAGTCAAAATATGGAATTCAGAAATAGATTAAAATATACCATGCAATCGAGACAAATAAGTATACATAGATATCAAAGAGCCATAAACAAATGTGAGGATGTAATTTTGAATATAGGAAAAGAGGTAGACAGGCTTAGGAAGTGATTTTATTCCTTAATGAAAAACAAAGCTCAGTAACAATTATAAAACCGCTGTGCTTGATGAAGACTAACCAAAAAAACAATGATAAAATTCTTTAGAAAAATCAGACAAAAATTACTCTCTGAAAATAAGTTCAATAAGTATCTGGTTTATGCTTTGGGCGAAATTGTCCTAGTTGTTATCGGAATTTTGATAGCTCTTCAGATTAACAATTTGAATGAACAACGTAAACAAAACAATCTTGAACAGGATTATCTATTTGCATTGAAAACAGAATTTGAAAACAATCTAATTGAAGTAAATCGTGTGATTAAACTGACCTCAAAGTTACATGATAATGCTCAAGAATTAGCGACCTTTACTGGGCCAGAGATGCCAAATATGACTGAGGAAAAATTTGGAGAATTGTACTTTGGTACCATAAATGCCGAAGTTCAATACCGTCCTGGTTCCGGTGTTTTAAACGAGATAATTAATTCGGGGAAACTCAATATCTTTCAAAATAAGGATTTGAAAAACGCATTAGCCACTCTAGATGCTATGCTACTACAAATTAGATTTCAAGAAAATGAAGAATTATTAAAAGTGAGAACTGATTTAATTCTTATAGGCAGAGATAACGTAAGTCAACGAAGAATGGCTAATGATGTCTATGGTAAACTATTTGGCCTGGATAAAGGTAAATTTTTAGATAGTAATAAACATCTTGTCACATCAAGAAAATTCGATAATCTAATAACCGGATTTATTTTTACTTCAGGATATTTAAAAGGAAGATATGAAACAATGAAAAAACAATTAGAGAAAGTTATTGTCATTTTGGACTCTCAAATAAAATAGCGAAAGTCCAACAAACGATATGTGACTCGTAGATAGGCCTTCACATATCGAAACCTTTAATAACTTAGTTTTTTCCTTCTCCAAAATAAAAATCCGATTTTTTTGAGTAAAGCCAGAAGGGTGGTAAGCTCTCTTAAGAGAGCTTACCAAACTTGCGGGTTCGCCAATTTCTTCCCCTTATTTCGAACTTGAAAGGTATCTGACAGCTAACGTTTATTGCATGCGCCGTGTGGAGCGAATGCGGAACATGGTCGTCATGCAAATTGTTGGTGGTTCGTTATTTCTATTTTTTAATTAGTCCTCAACTTCAGATTTAAAAAATAATCCAGACCCAATTCGATTCTCTGAACCCCGCCAATCAGGCTTGAAATAATATCGTGATCTTTCTTCTTCATCGTTGTCAATATCTTGAGTAAATATATTCAGTCGAAAATGTTTCCAGTTTTCACCTTGATGTCTTTTAAGATATTCAATTGGAATGGAAGCCTCAATATTGTAACCCTCTTGAGTAACTTGGCAAATAGATTTGAAATCGACTTTTTTCATTTCCTTTTTATGATAAAACAAAAATTTGCTTCCTGATGTAGCAGATTGATTAAAAAAAAATGAATTTCGGTATCTTCCAGCACCACTATACATGGCACTTTTTATTAAAGGTTCTGTATTCAAGACAAGAGCAAAAAAATCATAGTCCCAATTATTGTAAGTAGTATCGGTAAACAAAATATCATCTATAACTTTTGCTGCAATGTAAATGTTAGAATCATCGTAAGAAACACCAAAAGAAAGGGAGAAGTCTTTTGAGTCTTTCTCTTTGAATGAATATGGCAACGAATCCCATTCATCCAACTTACCATCTACGTCAACTGGCTTTTCAGATTGTGATATATAATTCTTTTTCTCTGGCCCAATGTTAAAATAGAAAGGAGCATCCATTTCAGGCAGCCCTTCACCAACATATCTGACCTCTGCCTTAAGTTTCATTGCTCTCGATGTTTCTGTTGGTAAACTTGTTCTTTTAGACGCCAATTTAAAATCAATAAATTCGACGGAATTAGGGGGAATTTCAATCTGAGGCTTATCACAAGACCCACTCAAATCCCAATTGAACGACCCCTTCAGTTTTACATGCATAAGTATATCCTTGTCATTGGTCAATTTTATTTTAATTTTTCCATCATTAAAAGTCTCGTTTTCGACTATGAGTGGTTCGATCTGCACACAATTGGCTCGATATATATTGCTTAAATATTCCATTGTCTTACTTGTTGAAACATCTTCTCCCCAAATGCCTGTTAATTCTAAATTTGCCATGATAGGGCCATCTTGTGTCATAGTAATCCAACTGACGTGATCAAATTCACCAAGTCTGGCACTTCGCAATGGACTTCCAGCCCCAGTGGTTCCTAACATAAAATACTTCCCATTATTATGGTTAAATTTTGCATAACGGTGCACATGGCCCGCATATACTGTATGCTTTCTCTCATTTAAAAGTTTTTCTACATCTTTCCAGCGTCCAGGATAGTTTCTTCGCCAAAGTGGGCGATGTATAAAAACCAACGTCCACTTGACATCCACGTTGGCTGTTAAAGCAGATTTGATATATTCAAATTGCTTGTCGGTGATATGATCTCTTTTGTTTCCAACATAATGTTCTTCAGAATTGAGACATAGAAAAAGAACATCCTTATAGACAAAATGATAATAACTCTTGCCGAACTGCTTCAAATAAATATCCGCCATAACTTCATTAGAAAAGTCATTATTTCCTGGTATGTAGAAAAATGGCACAGCAAGACTATCTATGAATCCATTGACTTCTTTCCATCTGCGATTTAGTTCATCGACATCTTCGGTATATCCTTCAATCAAATCCCCAACGCTCATTACAAATTCTGGTTGCAATAGATTCAGTTTTCTTATACCATCGAGAAAGACACCTGATCGATGCCCACCTGTTCGGTCAGACACAATAGCAAATTGAAACTGCCCTTCATCATTATTGAAATCCAAACCTGTCCAAGGTTTTGATCCTTGAGGTATATTTATTTTGAGACCAGGTTCTTGCCCAACCAATGAACAACAGAAAGTTAAAAATGTAAAACTTAAAATCACGTATTTGTAAAACATACTTATTTATTATTCGGCTTAATCCATTTTACATATTTGTTCCCTAATGACCACCAACG
>JAHDGD010000246.1 GCA_020627825.1 Saprospiraceae bacterium | reverse complement strand
TCTTATCTTGATCTACTACGCCTATACTCTTCTTTAATTGATAGTCTGTAGAAATTGTGCATTTCAAATTTTCAAATTGAACTTCATTCCCACACAAATCTTCCAAAACCCACAAACCGTATTCAGATAAACTAGGAATTGGAATAATCCATGAACCAGGATTTAATACATTTTCGTTTTCAACTATAGGAATATATTCATCAAAAGTATTTCCATTTAGTTTTTTTATTTTCGCAACATTAAAAGGAAAATCAAAAAACAGCCCTGGGAAATAGAAATGAATTCCTGAAGCTGAGGTTCCAATGCTTTCCGGCTCACTTAGAACACCCCTACAACAGTAATAATCTATACCATCATGAGTAAATTTAAAATCAGTAATGGAGGATTGAGACACGGGTTCATCTGTGATCCAATTAGTTCCTACTTTATGAAGATCAGATATATTCTGAGTTTGATTGAACAATATAGATTCCATTTTCATGGTGGAATTACAAGAAGGCACTATGTTTTCATCTGGCCACACAAACACATTAAATCCCGAATTAGATTCATAACTACTAGGGCATGAAAAACTCGAAGCTCCTGGTCCACATCTATTATCAAAAACATGTTCTTGACCACACAAATTCACAAATGTCCAAACACTATTTTCTTCTAACTCTACACCAATAATTGTCCAAGCCCCTGAAAAATATTCTACAGGATATTCCGTTTCGATTGTCCCATTAATATGTTTAATCTTAACTAAATTTTTCGGTCGGTCCAATTCATTATCCGACCACTTAAAAACTGTATTTCCATTTTTCTTGTAGATTAGACTGGGATTTTTTGTTGAAGTAGGGCAGCAATAAAAAGAATTACCACATAAATCATATACTCTCAAATCAAAATCAGTTTCGGAAATATTATAACCATCTACAAACCAATTTCCGTTGTACGATAAATCTTTAACCCCGTACGAAATGTTATTATAAAAAACTTCAACTTGAGATATATTGGCTGGTTGGACCTGATTATAAAGTAAAGTTAATGGAGTATTACTTACTGCGTTGGGACACTCTATTCCTATATCCAAGCAACAAGTAATATTATTACAATCTATGACATCGTGAAATTCGAATTTGGCAGTTGTTCCAATATTGAAATTTTTAATCTTCCAAAGATCGTCTTCAAATACCAAAGTGTGAGTCGTTATTTGATCGTAATGCTCAACGGTTACTTCTGAAAGGAAGCTAGGAACTTCAACATTATTTTCCCATTCAAACACCAAATCGTTGTTCAATACACTTGTACCAATTGGACAAGTAAATTGCGAGCTATTTGATCCTGCATCACACATTAAGGAACATATGCTTCCAAAAATATTTGAGTCAGCATAATGATCTTGTGAAGTCAGACTAAAAAAGTATTGGCCGTTTTCATCAAAATCTTGAAAAGATGTAGATGTAGAACTAGGGGTCATATTCTCAATTCCAACTATTTCCAGAAAGTAATCTCCAATCTCACAAATTTCGAAGGAAAATTTTCCCAACGATTCTGCCATTGAGGAACTAAATTTTGTTTGAATAGGGATTAATGGATCCGAAGTCTTATAAAGATTTATTTGAATTCCTTCAACCCTCGGAGCAGAATCATATTCGGTCTGAGTCAATCCATCACAAGAGATATCAAAAATTAGTTCTCCAAATAGATTATGCTGGAAGTTAGAGACAACCAAATCAGTCTGCCACATTCCTCTTCCATAAGTTGCGGCCCTCAATTTATTTGCTGGATAACTTATGGTTAATTCACTAATTCTAACATTTGGTAATCCAAAGTCATATGGTAACCACTCTGTCATCCCATCATCTTTATAGTGAACACCAAAATCAGTTCCTACGTATAAAGTGTTGTTACTCTTTTTTTGATGAACAATCGTCCTAGATTTAAAACCATTTAAGTTCAAAGAAATATCCGACCAAGTTAAACCTTTATCAAAAGATTCATAAATCCCACCATTATCAGAATTCGAACAAAACCACAATCTATTTGGATCTTCAGAAGACAATTCTATCCATTTAATTGTACTTGGAAGATTTGTCAACTCTATCCATGTAGAACCACCATCCTCTGATTTGTACATATTATGTACATCACTTGCAAAAATCAAATCTTCTTGGGCTTCAGAACACTCAAGATGCTGTAAACGATCAGAGTCTAATTCCAATCCGGCAACATCAAACCAATTTTCACCTTTATCCAAAGATTTCCAAACACGATCATATCCGGCATATATCACGTCATCATTAAACGGATCAATTGCAAAAGGTGTAATCCAGACACCTTTCATACCGGTTGTTGTTGAATTTAAAATAGTTTTATAAGTTTGACCGTTATCTATAGATTTAAAAAAAGTTCCATTTTGAGCACTCGTATATAATACATTGTCATCTAAATGAGATATTGCATTGTCCATTCCGTCACAACAAGTTTGCTGATCCCATTCGCTTCCATTCCATTTGGAAGATCCATTGTCTTGTGCTCCTCCTAAAATCAAATCATTCGTTAAACTAGAAGTAGATATTCTGTAAAATTCAGTTATTTCAAGACCATCGGTTAAATCGTTCCAAGTTCCGTCAATATCATTTAGAGTATTTAATCCTCCATCTGTTCCAACATATAATATATCATTTATCCAGCGTGCGAAGTGAACATCTGCATGAAGTCCCGATGTTGTTGTCCATGTTTCACCTCCATCTGTTGATCTCAAAGAACCGACTGTACCTAAAAACAATTCGCTTTCATCTATGGAAGAGGCTGCAAATGAAAGATCATACCATAATTGCTTCCCGAGACTTTTACTAGATATATCCGATTGAATTTCAGTAAAAGTTTCTCCCGAATCTTCTGATTTGTAGATGGTACTGTTGTTTTGGCTTGCTGCCAAAAAATAAACAATATTATCTTTCTTGGAGGTTGTAGCAATAGCTCCTTCTGTGAATACTGGTGAATTAGGCATATCAATGTGTTGCCAAGTTTCACCTTCATCACTTGATTTATAAAACCCTCCTCCAGAAATTTCAGAAGCATATATTATATCCGATTGTCCTGGTTTGTATTCTAGAAATCTGAAGTATTTAGAACTTACTTTAGTACTCGTATTCCAACCATCTTCTGTTTTGTAAAGACCAGAATTGGTGGCAGCTAACATAATAGTGCCGTTATTAGGACTAATTATTAAATCTCTTATTTCAGTAAAATTTCCAATGCCATTTCCATTTGGTATAAATTCTGTTAACTCCCAATTTTGACCTAGATCTACTGATTTAATGATCCCATATGTTTGACTACTACCAGAATCTTTATCACCAGTAGCAATATACATTTCATTAATATTATCTGGATTAAACACGATTACTGAAACACCAAGACTTGGAAAATCATCAGTATTAGTAATCCATGATCCACCGCCATCCGTAGATTCCCAAAGGCCCCCACCAGGACTACCTACAAAAATGTGATCCGAATCATTCGGATTTAGGCTTATGCAATTGATTCTACCTTGTCGATTTGTACTAGTTCCATTTGGTGAACTTGCTGGACCTAGAGGTTCCCAGTTTGTTGTATTTCTAAAATCAAAAGTCCTTTTTCGAACCATTTCTTTTAGTCCCATCTTAGCGAAATAATTGTAATCAATTGTTCCGTCAGGTCTAACATAAGCTTTGATTTCTTCTTCCCATCTTTTAAACTGCTTATATCCAGAACCTTTGGTTATTTCCTTCCCTTCCCAATAAGCATAGAAGCTATCTTGCAATTCGTAAAAATTAACATTCGGATCATGCATCATTTTTACCCAGCTACTTTCCTGTGCTCTAATGTTGTTTGTTAAACAAACCATTAATAGAAACAAGGTATATAATGACTTAGATAGTAATATGTTGATGTTTATTTTTTTGTCTTGTAAATTCTTAGTGGAATAAGGAGTGTTCATTCAATCGATTTTTTAAGCAGAAAATATTTTTATTGAGAAGTAAAGAGAGCTGTAGCTCCCTTTACTTCCAGTTGGGATGGCCTCTATTTTTTCAATACAATCAATTTCTGATTGACTGTCTCACGACCTATCTTTAATTTCAACTGATATACACCAGCACTCAATCCGCTAATGTCTATCGTACGTGTAT
>JAHDGD010000245.1 GCA_020627825.1 Saprospiraceae bacterium | reverse complement strand
CTGGTGAAGTAACTGAAGGGGTTCCAGATTCCGCGCTACAAGTAATACAAGGGCAATCTATTGATACGACAACAGGTGTGCCAGCCACGTTACATGCGCCACAGGTTGGAAAAATTAATGCTGGAGTTAATGTAAGATCATATGGAGCACAAGCCGTAAGATCAGGTGTTATCATATCTCCTGGCATATATGTTACACCATTATTATCTTGCCAGATTAATGTTCCTGGAGTTGGGTTGTCTGCCATCCAATCGTTGTTGCCATTATATGTAACATCGACAGACAACATCGGGTCAAAAGGATCGCAACCTGCTACTGAAGTTGCTGTTTCTCCAGAAAGTACTGGTGTCCAAACTTCATAATTATAAGACTGAGTATCATCACCACAGTCACCCGTTACATCATGTGTAATCGAAGTATTACCAATATTGTCACAGTATGAAAATGTAGCAGTAGTATTATCTTCTGAAACTGTACTTCCTCCCCATGTTCCGCCTAATTCATCTGGCATAAGGTCATGATCGGCAGCATTACAAAAATTATTTGGCGGCGGTACAAAATCAGCACTAGGAGCACATGCTCCTAAAATATCTACAGTAAACTCATTAGATAAATCACATCCGGCATTTAGGCACCAACAACCTGACTCGCCATCAGCGCTGGTTGTAAAAAAGAGCTGCTCACTAAAATCTCCAGTTGATGTAGGGCAATATGTCATATCGAACTGAAAGTCAGGACAGTTTGTTGTACAATCAATTCCCCAATTATTCCCAGGATCTCCATCATTTGCACCAGTAGAAAGTGTATATCCTCCAGTGGGACTTAAATTAAAATAATCAGCAAAGACAAGTCCATCACAGGGAGGATCACCCGTACTATCATCAACCAATGATTCATCTGAATTACAAACGGCATCACAACCACTATTATTAGCCCAAGTTGCGGTACACATTGAAGCCATGAAGTTATTTACAAATTGATCTGGTGCGCTCGATGCAGCAGATCCATCATAATAATATCCTGTTGGATAATCAATCCCACTACAACATCCTGTTACTCCTCCGTCAACAAATAAATAACCTCCAGGTGGGGCGACTTCAACCGTCGTCCAGTCCGCACCCGCAGACACGGAAATACCATGAATCCAGTTTAAATCTGATCCTTGATTCCAATCAAATGAATAATCAACAATTACATTTACAGGGCCACAACCATCTGCCATAACAGTTAGTTGTCCATCTCCCTCTAATGCACCAGGAGCTGTCCCCTTAACAATAACACAATTAGTACATGAAGATATTTCAAGTAGAGTATTCTCTTGAAAACAATCTCCTCCTCCTCCTCCACCTGGAGGTCCCATTGCAAATGAATTTTGGGAGAAAAAGGCTAATATTGTTGAAATGATTAATAACTTTATATTTCTCATAATTTATTTGGCTCTATTTATTGAAATCAAACTCGAATTATAAATCGTTATTTCTGAAATTAGATTAATTATTGAATCAGTTTTCTCTTCAGAATTAAATTGTATATGGAGACAGTCATCAACCCACTTAGAATTAAGCACCAAATATTTGGAACTACTATTGAATACTCTTCTATTTCCGACTTTGGAAGAATTATTGTAAGGGGTTGCTAAATCTTTATCGTAATCCTCCATAGGAATACAAGATTTTACTAATATTCCTTTTTCATTATTTACCGCTTCAAAGCTTATTGATTCTTGTCCGTGAAGCATGAATGCAAAGAGTAAAAAAGTAAAAACTAAAATATTAGATAATGATTGTTTAAAGTATATTTGTCTCATATCAGTTTATTATTATTTCCTAATTAATTTTATTCTTTCAAAGTTCAACAACTCCATTTCAGGGATGTCGTCAGTAAATCCTTTGTCTCGAATTGAATTTTTATTTATAGTCCAATTGTTAAAATCTTCTTTTAAATTTAAGTTGAATGCATACTTTCTGCAACATTCATTCATCTCATATCTATCAGTAGATAATTCAGAAGGAATCCCATTCGAAGCAATGATTATTTTTTCATGAACGTATTCTGAAATTGTATTCTTAACAATAGCAGGTGGATAAAATTCCGATACTAACTTTACGTTATACCCTGCCTCTAGTAATGAATCCCCTATTCTATCTGTGATTATTCCTTTACCTAATTTTACAAGATCTACTATATTCAAAACCAGTAAACCTCCTGGAGAAAGGTGCTTTTTGTAAAGTTCAAAAGCCTGCTTAGTATATAAATGAGATGGTTGTTGTTCTGATGCAGACACATCTATAATAATCAGATCAAACATTTTATCTGATTCCAAGAAGAAATGCCTACCATCGTCCTCTATAAACTTGTAAGATTCTGGGTTAACATTAAAATAATTTTCGCTTACATATTTTGTTCTTTTATCAATATCAATTGCGAAAATATCTTTATAACCTAATTCATCTAATTCACGTACAAGCGTGCCACCAGCTAATCCTAATAATGCTACTGAGTTACGATTCTCTTTGAGCACCATAGATGCAGCTGTTGCTACCACATGACTATAGATTAAACTCGACCAACCAGTTTTTAATGAAATTCTTGTTTGATTTGTGCCATTATTTGATAATGCTCTAAATCCGTTAACATCATCAACTACGTCTAATCTTCCGAGTAGTCCTTCTGACTCATAGATTTGCTTGAATGAATCTGGTATATTATAATAGTCCATTGAGTAAGCTGTCATATTGGATATACCTACTATTAGAAATAACGCTAAATCCTTTTTTGAAAATTTAACTGAAATTAAAAGAGCTATGACTATAATTGAACCAATAAGCCCATAAGAAATTGCTGTCATCTTAACTCCAATATTTGGAATTAATAGTAGCCCTATTAAGAAAGTATTAACCACTCCTCCCAATGTTGAAATTGCATAAACATTGCCTGAAGCTTTTCCAGCTTTTAGATTGATTTCAGACAGTGACTGTATTAACATCGGAGATACTGCACCAAGTAAAATCAAAGGAATACCTAAAAGTAAAAAACATGAGATTATAGCGCCAGGTATTAAACCAATACCTACGGATAACAATAAGATGTCAGCTCCAAAAGCAGGTAACAAACTTAGTATAGAACCAGCAATAACAACAAAAAGAAATGCCCTATTGGGATTAAATTCTCTCTGAACAAAAGTTCCCCCAAGGTAATATCCTGCCAAAAGTGCAAACATAGTAATACCGAGAACAGATGTTAACGTGAACAATGAACTCCCAAAGAATGGAGCCATTAATCGTGCAACAATCAATTCGAATGCCATCACTAGTGCCCCTTCAATAAATGCTAATATGTATAATTTATTTATAGACATAAATTAATTAGCAAATAGTTTTTTAGCGTAAATTTCATTATATCCTTTCCTCCATGACTCAGCGGCCTTTCTATATAATTTTGGTAATACTGGCTTTTCATCAGTTAATAATTCAGCATTAAATAAATCTATTTTTCTTGAAGAAATTTTCAATTTCCCCCAAGCATCAAAAGGCTTTACGCCTGGTTCCATGTAATTTGAAAGCGTATATATAGGTAATTGTCCTTTTGAAACAACAAATATTAAATTTCTATATTCTTCTCTTCCAGGAGTTGGCATTATTTCCATATTCAATCCCAATTCTAAAATACTTTTGGCTATTGATCTTGCGGCATATCCTTCTTCGCCATTTATATATCCAAAAAAATTAATAAGAAGAAATCCATCCTTTTTTAACCTCAGCACTGCATCTGAAATTCCTTCCATTGTAAGTAAATGTTCTGGTGGAGATTCGCTTAAAAAAGCATCATAACAGATGACATCATATTTTTTTTCTGTCTTTTTTAAATAGTGTCTTGCATCTCCAATTATTACATCTTTATCTTTTGGAAAATGAAAGTATTCAATGGCTAAATCATGAATTCTATTATCAATCTCTATAACATCAATCTCATGTTCTAAAAGCTTTATTTGCTTATACAATGATGCTCCACCTAAACCAGCTATCAATGTCTGAGAACCTTTAGGTTTAACCCCTACAATTGAAGGAAAAATATGCGACCACTCCCAAAGTCCAATTCTTGGACCTTTTACATCCATATAAGTTTGCAATGTATTATTAACTACTAATCCCCGACCAAGCACAGGTGTTTT
>JAHDGD010000052.1 GCA_020627825.1 Saprospiraceae bacterium | reverse complement strand
AGTAGTTTTTTTCAGCTTGAAAAATGGATTAAATAATTTTTTGAATGACTCTTTACGTCCTTTTTAGTTTTTCTGTATCTTATGAATGAATGAAATAAAACGCTTCCATTTTTTGACAGATTCACACTACATATCATCACTTGTAAAAAGAGTAAAAAAGAATGATGCATTGGCGATGCGCGCTTTATACGATGCACATTCCACACAAATGATGGCAAGTAGTTTGCGAATCACGAATAGTCTTAGCGATTCTGAAGATATACTTCAAGAAGCATTCGTTCAGTCCTTTCAGAAAATATCGCAATTAAAAGTAGATGCACAATACGGTGGTTGGCTCAAACGAATAGTCGTGACAAAAAGCCTGCAATGGATTAAAAAGCGACGCCAATTTGAAACTTTGACTGAGCAAAGTAATGAGATTGCTGAAGTTGAAGAGCATGATGGTTATAAAAAGGTTTCATTTGAAGAAATTAAAAAAGCGATTGTTGAACTTCCTGCAGGATGTAGAGTAATCTTCTCTTTGTATTTACTAGAAGGATATAAGCACAAAGAAATTGCTGAAGAACTAGGCATTTCTATATCTAACTCGAAAAGTCAATATAGATACGCTTTAAAATTATTAAGAGAAAAAGTAAGTCATAGAGTATATGGATGATTTTGAAAAATATATCGTAGAAAATAAGCAAAAGTTAGCGTCTGATGCTGTTGATCCAAAAGTGTGGCTAGAAGTTGAAAATGAAATGTTGCGCAGCAAGAACCATAACTATAGGAACTATACTAAGATGTTGATTGCCATTATTATAAGCTTGTTAATCGCGGCTTTGTCTTATTATTTCCTAAATCCAAAAGATGAAATAAACGAAGAAACGATTATTGCAGAACTAAATTTAGCTCATTATAATTACCCTCAAACCGTAAGCTTGAAAAAGCAAAAGCTTTCCGAATTCACACTACCGAAAGACAAACTTGATGATGTTCAAATATTGTTGCAGCAACTTGAATTCATGGATGAACAGTATCAAGATTATCTCTTGTATATCAAAGAGAATGGTTACCAACAGTTTATCGGAGAGCAAATTATTAATTTTTATGAATCAAAAATCAGCCTATTGGATAAGATCCAAAAGGAGATTGAAAAAATAAATTATTATGAAAAAAAGATTCCTTCAAATTCTGAAAAAGTCGTCTTTAATATTTAGCTTGATCTTAATCCTTTGTCTATTTTTTTCTTGGAAGATAGATGCTCAAATATCCAAAACATACGAAAAAGAAGTAGCCGTTTCTCCTGATGTGAAAATAGAAACAAATGTACCTACAGACTTTTGGCTTGAAATATCAGGGAATATGAGCAGCGACAATACGTATGATCGATACATAATAAGTGGGAAAAATGGTGATCAGCGTTTGAATATCAATAAAGAGTATACTATACATACTTGGGATAAAGATGTCGTGAAACAGGTGGTTACGATAAAAGGAAGTGCGGAAAGTTATTCTGATGAGCAAGAATTAATTGATGCCTTAAACATAAATTTCAATGAACATGCAGATGGAAGAATGTTGATCGATGCAAACATGAATATAGATAGATTCATCTTGAAAAATGGATTTTTCAAATCGGACCAATCAACCATCGTTTTAGAAAATGGTTCTAAGCACAAAGTAGATAGATTAACCATCGAATCAACCTTATATATTCCTAAAACAGCAAACCTCACTGTTGTAGGTACTCGAAATGTGACCTTGAGATTAGATGATATAGAAGGTCATTTGGAGCTCATTATGTCATATGCTGAAGTGTATGGTAAAACAGTTCAATCATTAAATGCTAGTTTCAATTATTGTTATGGAGCATATTTTGATAGAGTAGAACAGGCTGAAATAAATGCAATAAATAGTCACATTTCGATAAATGAAGTTACTAGCTTAGAAATAGGAAAACAGCAGATATCGAATCGTTGCTTAGCATCTGCGTTACATGATATTAAAAAATACAATTCATTTCAGAATTCCTTCGAAATAAAAGAGGTCGCAGAATTTAAAGTGTTTGAATCAGCAAATGATGTGTTCCATCTTAAATCTGTGCATAAAGCTGATGTGATAAAATCGGCTTTTTGCCAATATAACATCGATGAACTCAAAAACTCTTTTGATCTCATTGCTAAAAATACCGAGGTCAAATTATACGAAGTGAGTAAAGATTTCAAGATGATCAATATGGTAAATACCATTGGTGAAATATTTATGAGATTCGAGGATGAGTCGGACTACAAGCTCCGTTTAGTAAGTACGAACTATGTGGAGTCAAATTTAGCACCAAAAATCAAGGAAATGGAAAGCAAAAATGAATCGGAGAAAATTTATAAGTCAGGCAGTGGTGAAAAGGGAGAAGTATATCTAGATTGTGACCGTTGCAAATTAACAATAAAGTAAGTATAAAGCATGCAGTCATGAGATGGCACAGTATACCTTCTCCTCATTTGTGTTCTGTAAAGATGTTATTGTTTTATTTGGCTTGATCCCCAAAAACAATAACATTAACAAAAGCTGGGAAAAACATTGGTAATTTCATCACCAGATCTATTAAATAAGAATGATTACCAACAAAACTTTTTAACGTAAGCCATTTTTATTCCTAGGTAAATTTAAGAGAACACTTGTTTTTAAAAAAATTAAGTCAAGCAGTATATGTTCCAGTCTATTTTACACAATCGATCTAGCAGGATAGTTGAAAAAAGACATATGTTCAGATCGTGCCTTTATATCATGCGGAAGCGCTGGGAATGACTTGTCCAGCCCAACGGGATGGATGAGCGGAATCGCGAATCATGGACATAGCGACCCTTCGGGTTCCGCCCTAATCACTTGAATTCTTCAAAATGACAAATAAGTGGAGTACGCTTAATTTATTTTGAATAATTTTCTTTAATAGACTACATTTATACGACCTATATAGTAATAACCTCCATAATTTCATTTACATGCGCCTTCTTTATTTATTTCTTTTTTGTTCTTTATTTATCCTTTCATGTACCAAAGAAGACAAAGTTATGGATGAAATATTGGCACAATTTATTGGTGAATACACTGTGAGTGGATTTCATCGAATAGGTATTGTTTCATTTTATGATGAAGAAGATAATTTTATAGGGACGGGTTATGATACCTTGTATTTTGAGGAGGCTTTATTAAGGATAGATGAAATAGAGGGAGAAACAGATACTGTGCTAGTTTCCTATCATAGAGGTCATGGATCAAATATTTCTTTTAATTATAAAGTTAAATCAGCCCTTCAATATGGAATCTTAGGCGGGAATTCACAATTATCGTTCGATGTAGATCGATCAGATTATTACAAGAATTTTATCGTCGAAGGCAATGTAAGACTCAATGGAGATGTTTTTACCATGGATTATATATGGAATACATCTGATACCTATACAGATGGTGCATTACCTACATTGGGGAAGATTTCAGCTGAAGGATTGAAGGTGAATTAAAATCCGAATATTTTCTTTTGATACGAAAATATCTTATGTTCATGCCATTAAAGCATCATACGCATGAGGATCATATTATCAAAAAGAATATCACAATTTCCAAAGCCTGAAATAAAACAAAAAAGGACATGCTATTTCACCTTTATTGTATTTCTTTTTTTGGCAACTATAGGAAAGTCACAGACGCCAGAGAATGTTGTTCAAGATATCGCAGATTTTATTCAAAACACCTATCAAATCAATGTGTCATCTGTTGTGGAGTATAATTCATACGAAGATGATTTCATTATTACTCATGATTTAAAGGAACATTCAGGGTTTGGTAAGTACATTGATTTTGCAGTTCCTAAGAAATTAAGAAAACAATTTGATTTTATAGAAAGGTCAACTTTTTATAAGAAACTCTCGACATATGTCTCGCGATTTGGGTATGCCCCCGATTATGTTAACGAAGATTTTTCGGTTATCATATTGACAAAAAATGTTAATCCTATCGGTTTAGCCATTTTGGAGATATATTTACCAACTGACATAAAACAAAAATATATTGAACTAGTCTATCTAGATGTAATTGATTTGGAACCCACGATTATTCCTTCAAAACAATTATTTGATTTCGACAAATACACTTTGACCGAAAAATGTTATGACAGAATGTTCATTGATAACCGATATGAAAGTGTAGAATTTACTTTTTTCGAATACAAAGGTGGCAATAAGGATTTAAGGGATGTTCATGAATTGAATATTGTGGGTAGTGAAGCAGATCCTAAGTGGGTAAAGAAAAGAGCTGATCGAGATTGTTTGTCAAGTGATCCTGAAGATTGCCTTATATGGTGTTTAGAAGAAGAGGAAGAAATAACTCATTCAATATTCGCTATAGCCGACACAAGCAAAGTTGAACAATTCGAGAAAAGAACATTTCAAAAGAAGATCCTGACAAAAGTAGGTGGATTCACTGAATGGCATCAAGTAGTATGTGAGAGCGAATTGACTTATGAAATGCTTAAAGAAATAGAGCAAGCCCTTCAATCCAAAGGTTATGCGTGTAGCTATGAAAATGAAGAAGATATGAATTCTATAAAGCGTGCACTTTTAGCCTATCAAAAGGATTTCGGCTTGCCGATAGGTGACTGGAATTTCACGACTTTGGAACATTTGTAAAGTAACTTCATTTACTATTGTACAGTTGAAAAATATAATTTGAAATATAAAGTAGATACGAATAAAAACTTTGTAAGTTCTTACCGACATATTTATTATACCATTTAAATTCTAAATTGTCGTATAAATTCTTCTTAAAATACGTGACTTCTTCCTTAGAAAATATCGAAGTAGCTCAGGCTATTCCTCTATTTTATAAGTCGAACTAACCTATTTGTAATTTGAATTTATATGCGACACTCTAAAATTACAATGGTATTGGGAGAACAATCTTATGGTGAATGGATAATATATCAGGATAAAATACCCACATATCATATTGACTTATTTAATTTAAAGTACGAATCAAATCGGATTTTAAAAAAAATTATAGAGGATCAAAATGGAACAATAGAACAGATTATAGAGGCCATTAATACAAAACACAATTTGAATTTACATTTTTTCAAAAGAACATTATTTTCCATTAAAACAAGCTCTGATCTTATACGTATTGAATTAAAACCTTTCCCTCTGGAATATCTTTGCTTAAATAGAGAGAATATAGATAGATAAAGTGCAGGGTTAAATTCTTTTTTAATATCATTAAATACATCAAAAGAGCTATTCTTCAAGACATTTATTGTCGCGGTACACATATCAATCCCTATTCCTATACTTTGTTTTACCCATGTAATAAGCGTTTTTCGATGATCGAACGTTGAAGATGAAATGAAGAAATTTTCTTCGCCTACTATGAGTCTTTCTTATCTTGTTCTTATGGAATAGAATACATCTAGCGTCTCTTGAAACACTACGAAATGAATATTCAAAAGACAAAATACGAGACTTTTATTGTACTCATAGCTTTGCTTTTTTCACTGAATGTTTTCAGTCAACAATTAATTGAAAGTCGGCAAACGAGCTACTATACCTACATTTATAACATCACAAATGATGAGGCATTAGCTATTTATCAAGAGAATTTATGGGAAGTAGATTCATCGTACTTTCACACCTTAATTGATTCATTCCCTACAGATAAAGAATATGCAAAAAGACTTCCAGAAGGTCATTATATCAAAACATTCAGTTCTCGAAATAAACAAAAAGTTTCCATTACGTCTATTCAAAATTTTGAAGTCTTCATTTTTAATAATAATACAGATCTATGTATCCAAGTATATGATATAAAAGGACGATTAATAGAAGATGCTGAAGTCTTAATAAATAATAAGAAAATAAGCTTCAATAAAAAATCTAAGACTTATCTTGATCGAAAATCAAATAAAAATGGCTTACTGCAGGTCCGTTATGATGGATTTACTGCTTATTATAATTTGTCTAGATCTTATGATAATTCTTTTATTAAACGAGGGACTAGAAAAGTACTTTATGGAACTTCTTTTAAATATGTGTGGCAACCAGTAGAGTTTGTAGCAAGATTGCCAATAGATGCCGTTAAGTCATTTCGATATAAAAGAATACTAGGTAATCTATATAAAACACAACAATTTTTCATAAGAATGTTTAATCGACTAGCTTGTAAGTTTGATGATTACTATTGCGAGGATAATTTTGATTTTAAAGGGAAGCACACAGGCTATATGGTATTGAATAAACCGAAGTATCTTCCTGGTGATACGGTTAAAGTCAAGGCATTCATAGTCACCCAAAAGGGGAAACCCATACATAAAAATGTTCGTGCTTTTATTACGATCAAAAATAAGTACGTCGAATTGTGTAAAATCTCACCTTACAGAAAAGGTGCATACGAATTTCAATTTTATTTACATGATTCTTTGGGATTAAAACTTGATAGGAATTATTCCGTTCATTTAGGAAAAGATAAATACAATTTATACTATTCTGCGAGGTTTAGATATGAAGATTATGAGCTTAAAAAGAATACATTATCTATTCATGTAGATCAAAACAATCAATATCGAAATAATGATGTAACACTTTCTATTGCTGCTACAGATGAAAATGATTTACGAGTCATGGATGGACGTATAGAAGTTTTAGTAACTCCTTCTTCTATTTTTAGTTATTACGATTCTGTAGTCTATGTTCCCGATACGCTACTATACTTAAAAAAGAAAATTGATGTTTCAGGTGAAACACAAGTTGTCATTCCAGATTCCATTTTACCGAAAGCAAACTTGCATTATGCGATTAATACGAAATTGTTGACTTCAGATAATGAAAAATTAGCTGCGAATAAAGGAGTAACTTTTTATCATGAGAGAAAGGAATTGGATGTTACCTTAATAGCTGATTCTTTACATGTAAAATATCGCAAAAATGGCGAAGTTGAACCGAAATACATCACCGTACATTCAATTGATAACTTTGATAATCAAACAAAAGTTTATGAAGGAGAAGCTCCTTGTACCATTCAAATAAGTCCATATTTTTCGACGTATTCTATCGAAGCTGATTCAACATCAAGGATTATTGATATGTCAAGGGAATCTTCACTTGTTCAATGTTTTTCAGAAAGGACGAATGACTCAATTCGTATAGAGGTGCACAATCCGAGAGGGATTCCATTTAGCTATGATATTTATAAAAAGAATAAGCAAAAGCAGTATGGATTTACAGATTCATTGAAAATAAATGAAAATATACAGTCAAAGCAGAATTATTTTGTCTCTCTTCGATATCTATGGGGTGGAGAGGTAAAGGAAGACACCTATAGAATTCCGCTTATTGATAAAAAACTCCATGTTGAAGTCATTGAACCTTCTTTAGTTTACCCTGGTCAGAAATCAACAATAAAGATTAAAGTCACAGATGTAAATGGGGAACCTGTTAAAGGCGCAGATCTTACAGCTTATGGGCTCACTAAGAAATTTAATTATAAGGCACCGAATCTGCCGTATGTAGGTAAAGAAAGAGGCACTAAAAACATCATCAATAATTTTGATTTTAAAAATTTTGAGTTTAAAAATCAAATCGGATTGCCATTAGACTATGACGAATGGAAAACAGTTGCAAGAATAGATTCTATAGAATATTATAAATTTTTATACCCAGAACATGCTTTATATGCATTCGAATATGATCCTACGGATTCCATTACGCAATTTGCTCCTTTCATTGTAGAGGATGGCGCTGTCGAGCCAGTCCATGTTGTTTATGTAGATGGAAGACCGATCTATTTTAGTTGGTCTACCAATATTCGACCGTATTCATTTCCTATTGATTCTGGTTACCATCAAATTAAAATTCGAACAACATACAACGAGATTACTATCGATAGTATGCATTTCAATCAAGGTAAGAAGCTGATATTTAGTTTGGATCAGAAATTGGCTTATCCTCATGTGACAATAAAGAAGAAACAAGCAACACTTTCGTATGCAGAGAAAAGAGTGCTTTATAATTACATCGCGCCTTTTAGGTATGATAAATCAAATGTATATGGATACTTAAAAGATCAAGAGAATATTCAAATGCTTGTTCCTGAAAATGAATATCAGAGCTATAATTTTGCCGGCCCTATTGCAGGAAATTTAAACTTTTATGTACCAGAAAGTTACAGTACACAATTTTTTCACGAGCCTTTTTTTGAATATGATTTTGCACAAGGTTTGCTGAAAATGTGGTCGAAAACACAAAGATCATATCCATCCATTCTAACAAAAAATATTAGACAGAATAGAAACCTAGAAGATCAAGTATTCACAGAATCCTTTATTTATAATCAGTGGAGAAATTTCATCGAAAAATCAAGATATCGTACAAAAGTATTTGTCAACCCCAATAAAACGAATGTAGGAGAAGGACGACTTGATTTCTTGTTAAAATCAGTTAAAGACCAGCAGCAGAATCCCGTTAATATATTGTTGTTAAAAAATGATGATCATGAATTCATAAGAGTATATCCAGGGACTGCACATTTTATGCATGCCTTAAAAAAAGGAAGTTATAAATTAATTTTTATATATCCTGATGCACAATACTATATAGAAGATTCTATACACATCGAAGCAAATGGATTGAACTATTATGAATTTCAACAAGGCGAATTAAATAAAAGAGATTCATTTAGTTTAGGCGTAATCGATATAATCGAAGCTAAGTATATCAAGTATTCTTTGTTTGATCAAGGTGATGATAAAAAGATAATATATCAACAATATCACAAAGGATTCAAATATGAAGGAGAAGGAAAAGAGATAGAAGGTTATGTATTCGATTTTGATGATGAGCCATTAATTGGTGCATCAGTGATTGTGAAAGGAACAACTTATGGCACGATTACGGATATTAATGGATATTATAAGATGATGATTCCATTAGATAAAAAATCCTTGATTATATCGTATACGGGATTTGAAATGGAGCAGATAGAGATCGGATCAAATTCGATTGTTAATGCCAAGCTTGAAGAAGGTTCTTTTTTGGATGAAGTCGTTGTAGTTGCTAGTGGTCTAAGAAAAAATAAGACAAATTTAGGATATACAGTGTCTCGGATTACCTCTAGTAATTTAAGAAATGCTGAATCGATTGGTCATGCACTATATGTAGATGGACAAAGAATCAATGCATTACAAGCAAAAGCCGCTGGTGTGCTTATAAAGCCAGGGTCTGTTAATGGAAAAGGAGATGCCATGACCATTCGAGGCAATGAAAGTTTAATATTCGAAAAATCCCCTTTATATATTATTGATGGAAATGTTTTTATTGGAGATATTTCAGAATTCGACGAAACTCTTATTAAAAGCATTCATGTTTTAAAAGATGAGCAAGCAACCGCGCTGTATGGAAAAAATGGTGCTGATGGAGTCGTTTTAATCGAAACCATACACGGTACCTATAAAACCCATAAATTCAATATCAAAAGTGCACTTTATAGTGATGGTTTTCAGGAAGAAATACATCAAGCTCATACGATTCGAAACAACTTCTCTGATGATGCATTTTGGGAACCTAAACTTACTACTGATAAGAATGGAGAAGTTGAATTTGATGTTGTGTTTCCAGACGATGTTACAAGTTGGGAAACATTCTACTTAGCGATGAATTCGAAACAACAAACTGGTCAAACTTCTGGAGAAATTAAATCTTATAAACCATTAATGGCTCAACTGAGCTTATCTAGGTTTTTAGTAGAAGGTGATACAACATATAGTATAGGCAAGGTTTTGAACTATTCTCCAAAGGTGGAAAAGGTTTCTAGATCATTTGAAATTGATGGAAAAGAGTTGTTTAATTCGACGCAAATTTGTGAAGATATTGTGATCGATACGTTAGAGGTGGCTGCCACACAAGATTCATTGAATTTAGCCTATTATATTGAAACAGGAGATGGATACCTAGATGGTGAACGGAGAAGTATACCGGTATTTCCGCGAGGGATAGAAATGACTAATGGCGATTTCTATGTTTTGGACAAAGACACTTCAATTCATGTCCCAGTATCGGAACACGATGGACACGTATTTCTTTACGCTCGTGCAGATTTAATGGAAGTTGTCAGTGATGAATTACATCATGTGATCAACTATAAATATTTATGTAATGAACAATTAGCTTCTAAATTAAAGGCCTATTTAACGCAAAAAGTAATTGCGGACTACACGGGAAAAGATTTCAAAAATGATCGACACATAAAAAAGATCATTAAGATGTTATCGAAAAACCAAAAGAGCAATGGGCTATGGGGTTGGTGGGGCAGTTCTAGCAATAATTATTGGATAAGTTTACATGTTATTGAAGCCTTGCTAGAAGCAAAAAGGAAAGGATATTCAGTTTCTTTAGATCAAGATAATATTATTGAAAACTTAGTGTGGCAATTAGAGCATTCCAAGGACCAGTATAATAAAATGAGGATTTTAAAAATCATTCATCTTTTAGGTTCCACAATTAATGTGGATAAATATTTGGAGGAAATAGAATTAGTAGATGACAAGAGTTTGAATTGGCAACTGCACTTAATCGAGTTGAAGCAAGATTTTGGATTAGAATACAGTCTAGATTCTTTAGTCCCTTTCAGAGATTCCACATTGTTTGGTAATGTATATTACACAAATAAAAAACAAGATTCTCATCTATTAAATAACGATATCCATAACACCTTAATGGTTTATAATTTATTGAAAAGAGATTATAATAAGGAAGAAGAACTAAGCTTGATTCGAAATTATTTCCTTGAAAATAGAAAGAATGGGTATTGGAGAAATACATTCGAATCAATGAAAATAATTGAAGCCATTCTTCCAGACTTATTGAATGATAAAGAAAAACTGAAGACCCCTACATTGATTTTCGAAGGAGGGATTGATACGACTATAAATGTTTTCCCTTTTGAAATGACGGTTGATGCTCAAGAAGATATTATGGTTAATAAATCTGGGGATTTTCCTATTTATTTTACTGCTTATCAAAAATATTGGGATAAATCTCCAGCTAAACATGCAGGAGATTTCGAAATTTCGACACGTTTTAACGGAGATTCTTTAGTTGTTCTAGAAGCGGGTGAAAAAACGACATTAACTGCTCATGTGAAGGTACTTAAAGATGCTGAATTTGTAATGATAAATGTACCCATTCCAGCTGGCTGCTCTTATGCTACAAAGAAAAAAAATAGTAAAGAAACGCATAGAGAATATTTTAAACATGAAACGGCGATTTTTATTCAGGATATGAAGGAAGGTGAATATACTTTTGAAATCGAATTAACACCAAGGTATGCTGGAACTTATTCTGTTAATCCAGCGAAAATTGAACTCATGTATTATCCTACTTTTTATGCCAACACTGAGTTGAAAAAAGTGAAAATAGAATAACAAAGCTTTGATTTTTATGATTGGGCTTTCGCCCAAAGGACTATAAAATTAAAAATGTAAGAATTGGGGAAGGACAAAGCCTGTAATAAAAATACAAAGGATTATGCAATTATAAATAACCATATCCTTTTGGGGCTTGACCCCAAAAAAGGAAAAAGAAACTGATGTATTATTCCATAGTGTAAATGTTCTTTTCAGTATATTTATTGGTGTTTGTATCTAAGTGAATAATGGATACCGAATTTAAAATATTGAAATGAACAAGCTAATCCTTCTAACTTTTCTACTCACATTTTTCATGCATTTTGCTCGAACTCAAGATACGTTTTCCATAGTGGCAGTTGATTCTGTAACTGGAGAGGTAGGGAGTGCAGGAGCTTCTTGTGTTGATCTTTTTCAAACTGGATTTTCCGATGATGATTTCCTTGCCCAATTGATTCCGAATGTAGGGGCAATTAATACGCAAGCTTATTACATTCCTTCGAATCAGAATAATGCAACGAATCGAATGAATGCGGGAGATACACCTAGTGAAATCATTAATTGGTTGGTAGAAAATGATGTTCAAAACCAACCTCAATTCAGGCAATATGGAATTGCTGCACTTGTGAATGGATCACCTCAAACAGCTGCCTACACCGGAACCTCAACAGATGATTATAAGAATCATATTATTGGGCCGGACTATTCCATTCAAGGTAATATTTTACTTGGTCAAGAAGTGTTAGACTCCATGGAATTTAAATTTTTAAATGAAAATGGTGACTTGGCATGTAAGCTGATGGCTGCGTTACAAGGTGCTAATATGATAGGTGCTGATACAAGATGCAATGGAAATGGAACGTCGTCTTTATTCGCTTTTGTGAAAGTTGCACAACCTTCTGATGATGTGGGAAATCCCTCCTTTCTCGTTTCGGTGAGAACTTCTGGAAATGCTGGAATAGAACCTATTGATTCGCTACAAACCAAATTCGATCAGCTGAAGAGTTGTGATGTGCTTGATGTAAAGGAAGAAGATTTTTCACGATTTTTTTCAGTGTATCCTAATCCAACAACAGATTTTATTACACTTGAAAATAAAACGAATGAGTTGTATGATGTTTTTGTGTATGATGTAACGGGTCATTTGATCTTACAAGATTCTATAAGTAAGACAAAAAAGATAAACTTTTCACACTTAGCTAAAGGGGCTTATCTTGTTAAAATAACCAATCTGAAGAGAACTGTTGTTAAAAAAATAGTAGTTCACTAAGTGTTATGTTGAAAGGGGGCTTTTGCCCAAATGAATTTAAGATTAAATAAAATGGATACGTGTAAGAATTGTTCTATTGAAATTAATGAATCGAATCATTTTTGCTCACATTGTGGAGCGAAAATCGTACATGAAAGAATTACGACTAAGAGTTTATGGTCCAGTGTTTTAAAAGCGTTTGGTTGGGAAAGTAATTTTTTCAAAACGCTAAGAAATCTGATTTTAAAACCACAAAAAGTCTGTTCTGCTTACATCAATGGAACAAGGAAAAAATATACAAATCCATTCTCCTTCTACGCAATCATAACTGCATGCTCTTTATTTATTTTTTCTCAATACTCAGATCAATTAATTGAGCTAACCTCCAATCCCAATTTGAAATCCACTGAATTAATCCAAGATACCGCAACTGAAAAGGATTCGAAAGCTAAAGACGTAAAAGTTTTTGGATATGAAAATGAAGAAGAATTTAAAAAAGGATTAATGAAATTTCAGTTGAAATACTATAACATTTTTTCTTTTCTATTTCTACCAGTATACACCTTGATGGCATTTCTTGTTTTTAGAAAGCCTTTTAATTATGGTGAGCATTTAGTGATAAATACGTATTTGCAAAGCATCACCACTTTACTCAGTGTTTTCCTATTTATAAGCAGTATTTTCGTAGGATTGAATTTTTTCGGTGTGGGCATTATGATTATGCCTTTTTTATATTATTGCTACGCCTATAAAAAGTTGTATAACTTATCATTTGGGAAACTTTTGTTGAAAATTTTGAAATTCTTTGGGCTATTATTAATTATATTAGTTCTGCCCATTTTGATAGGATTTATAAGTGCTAGTTTAAGAAATTAGATCATGGTAAAGGATGCTTTTTTTACAATCAAACGCATGACCTAAAGGAATTTGAAATGGTGGGAGGTTAAAAGATTTGTAAAAAAAAGATCGTTAACAGTTGGCAACAAAGATGAAATTTGAGTTTATGTGCATGGGAATTGCAATGTTTTTGTTTTTTTAGTTAATCTCTTGAAACGCGTAGTTATCTGAAAAGATTAAAAGGTATTACAAGTTCAATGCCTTTTGGGCCCCGACCCAGATATCGTTTATAAAGCTTATGAAAAATTTATTATTAAAAATTAAGATGCTCGACTTACATATTTGTCACTCAAAATATTTATATTCGATACTTCCTAATAAAACCACGAATTTTCATGCCCAATGTACATTCTTGCAGCTTGTTTTCCGAATATGATAGAGAACTCTTTGCATCTGGTCACCACAATCAATTGTATAAAAAACTAGGAGCTCATGTCATGGAGCTAGCGGGTAAAAAAGGCGTTTATTTCGCTACCTATGCTCCAGCTGCTCAGCAAGTTTCCATAATTGGTGATTTTAATGATTGGAATGGTAATAGTCATCCGCTTCAAGTGCAATGGAATGGAAGTGGTATATGGGAAGGATTTATAGAAGGGGTGCACGTTGACATGCTTTATAAATTTTATATCCTGTCTCATAACGACGATAAAGTAAGAGAAAAATCGGACCCTTTTGCTTTCAAAACAGAAATGCCCCCTAAATCTGCAAGTGTTATTACTCAATCTACATATATATGGAATGATCAGAAATGGCAGCAAAGTGAAGTACAAGAAAAAAATAGCTTAGACGCGCCTATGTTGGTGTATGAATGTCATCTTGGAAGTTGGCGAAAAAAACACAATGGAAGCGAATCTTTAAGCTATAGAGAGCTTGCCACTAAACTCGTGGAATATGTATGTGAAATGGGCTATACGCATGTGGAATTGATGCCTGTAATGGAGCATCCTTTTTATCCTTCATGGGGCTATTTATGTACATCGTATTTTGCTCCTTCAGCGCGTTATGGCAATCCTGAGGATCTGAAATATTTGATTGATGCGTTCCACAAGAAAGGTATAGCTGTAATATTAGACTGGGTGCCAGCTCATTTTCCTAATGATGAATCCGCTTTAGTTGATTTCGATGGATCGGCAGTTTATGAACATCCCGATCGGCAAAAAGGCTTCCATCCCGACTGGAATAGTTTGATTTTTAATTATGAACGACCGGAGATCAGGTCTTTTTTGCTTTCGAGTGCACATTACTGGATTGAAGAATTTCATGCAGATGGACTTCGTGTTGATGCCGTTGCCTCTATGTTGTATTTAGATTATTCGAGAAAAGAAGGAGAATGGAGCCCCAATGAATTTGGGGGTAATCAATATATAGCAGCTATCGATTTTCTTAAAGAATTAAATAAGTCCATTTATGGAAGATTTCCTCATATACAGATGATAGCAGAAGAGTCAACTGCATTTCCAGGTGTAACTCGTCCGGTTCATGAAGGGGGACTTGGATT
Organism: Saprospiraceae bacterium; assembly: GCA_020627825.1. Classification (GTDB taxonomy): domain Bacteria; phylum Bacteroidota; class Bacteroidia; order Chitinophagales; family Saprospiraceae; genus JAHDFB01. Next base: position 10,057 of record JAHDGD010000052.1, on the reverse strand, counting down.
CGGGTTGAAGTGGATGATGGGATGGATGAACGATACCCTTGATTATATTGAGAAAGATCCTGTTCACAGAAAATACCACCAATACGACATTAGTAGAAGTTTGACCTATGCTTTTTCTGAAAATTATGTCTTGCCTTTGTCACATGATGAAGTGGTGCATGGGAAACAATCTATCGTGACTAAGATGCCAGGGGACGAGTGGCAACGATTTGCCAATACACGTCTCCTTTATTTTTATATGTATACACATCCAGGGCAAAAATTACTGTTTATGGGTAATGATATCGGTCAGACAACAGAATGGGATGTGGACAAAGGAGTAGAATGGCATTTACTGGATCATGCACCTCATCAAGGACTACAGCATTTTGTAAAAAGACTGAATCGTTTTTACACAGAAACTGAAGCTTTATATGCCTTTAACTATGATAATAGGGGATGGCAATGGATTGATTTTCATGATAGTGACCATTCTGTTTTAGCGTATATTCGGAAAGGAAAGTCGTCTCAACTTGTCATCGTGTGCAATTTCACACCATCTGTTTTACACGATTATAGAATAGGAGTGCCTGCTGCTTCAAGCTATAAAGAAGTTTTTAATTCGGATTCTCTAGCATTTTTCGGTTCAGGAGTTCAGAATGAGCATATCATTAGAGTAGAAAAGAAATCTTGCCATGAATTCGATCAATCGATTATCTTAACATTACCTCCGTTAGGTGGAGTGATTTTACAAAAAATGGAAGAATCATGATCCATGTATTGCATATATCAACAGAATGTTACCCCGCAGCAAAAGCAGGAGGCATGGGAGATGTTGTAGGCGCACTACCTCATTACTTACCCAAAAGTGGTGTTCTAGCTTCTGTTATCATTCCAAAATACAAAACCAAGTGGATAGCTGTTCAGGAGTGGACTTTCGTCCAAAGTTTTTCATTGGATTTAGCAGGAAATCGATATACATGTACAATAGAGCAATTGGAAAGTGAAACCTTGAATTTCCCTCTTTACGTAATGGATATTAAAGGATTGTTTGATCGGTCTTCTATTTATTTAGATACGGATGGGGAAGCATTTCATGATGAAGCTGAACGCTATATAGCTTTTCAACGTTCTGTTTTGGATTGGCTGTTGCTTGAAAATCCTTTTGATGTATTGCATTGTCATGATCACATGACAGGATTGATTACATTTATGATTAAATATTGTGATGTCTATCAACCGATTAAGCATCTTCCTACCATATTTACGATTCATAATGGACAATATAGAGGGATAATGAATTGGAGCGTGAAATCGATGTTGCCTAGCTTTGACGAAAAAGATGCTGGAATATTGGATTGGGATGGTCATATCAATGGAATGGCAACAGCTGTAAAATGTGCACATTATGTGACGACCGTTTCACCAACGTACATGGAAGAGATGAAATATTTGCCAGATAGTATTTCCCTTTTATTTCAATCTGAAGCGAATAAATCAATAGGCATATTGAATGGAATTGATGACGTACAATGGAATCCTAAAAAGGATGCTATGATTGACTATCAATTAAAGACTAGCATAAACAGATTTAAAAGTGAAAACAAAAGAGCATTAGCTCAACGATATGCCTTTGATGCAAATCGAATAGTAATAGGTTTTATCGGTAGATTTGCCACGCAAAAGGGTGTTGATTTATTGGTAGAAGCATACAGTGCTTATTTGGAAGCAAAAAATGCTATACACTTTTTCATACTTGGATCAGGTGATAAAAACCTTGAACATGATATTAGAAGGCTTCAAGAAAAATATCGACACAATGTGACAGCAGTAATTGCATATAGTGAAAAGACAGCACATCAAGTTTATGCAGCTTCTGATTATTTGATAATGCCTTCCAGATTCGAGCCCTGTGGTTTGAATCAATTTTATTCCATGAAATACGCTACAATACCAATTGTGAGGAAAACTGGAGGACTAAAAGACTCGGTGCCAGATATAGGAGATGATGGCTTGGGAATAACTTTTGAGCAAGCAAGTAAGGAGGATATACTGTATTCTTTGCAACGAGTAGAAGCATTGCATTCTAATAAAAGTAATGTCAATTCATTAAGGGAAAAATTAGTAAAGCAAAATAACAGTTGGACGAAATCAGCGAAAGCCTATTCTTTAATATATCAAAATGTACTTGGATGATCAATATCAATGAAAAAACAGTAGCTCTCGTTCTTGGAGGAGGTGTAGGAAGTAGATTATACCCTTTGACAAAGAATAGATCGAAACCTGCCGTTCCTGTTGTAGGTAAATATCGATTAATCGATATTCCTATAAGCAACTGCATCAACAGTAATATAAGAAGGATGTATGTATTAACTCAATTTAATTCGGCGTCATTGAATCGACATGTAAAGAATACCTATTCGTTTGATACGTTTTCGAATGCATTTGTTGATATATTAGCAGCGCAGCAAACTCCGGATAATAAAGATTGGTTTCAAGGAACAGCGGATGCAGTGCGAAAAGTACAATATGAACTAAAGAAAATCGAATACGAATATGTTCTTATTTTGTCAGGTGACCAGCTGTATCAAATGGACTTGGAGCAATTCATGCTGAAACATATCAATGAAGAGTCAGACATAACAATTGCAACTATTCCAGTCAATGATAAAGATGCTTCTGGTTTTGGAATTATGAAAGTAGATGAGTCCAATGAGATTTTGAAATTTATTGAAAAGCCTCATGCTGATGTATTACATGAATGGACTTCTCCGGTATCTAGTCAAATGCAGAATGAAGGCAGGAATTATTTAGCTTCTATGGGGATATATGCTTTCAAGAGGGAAGTGATAGATGTGTTGCTTGAAGATCTTGCTGATGCAATAGATTTCGGTAAAGAAATTATTCCCTTTGCTGTCAATAATAAAGAATTGAAGGTTAATAGTTATCCATTTGAAGGCTACTGGTCAGACATTGGTAGTGTCTCTTCATACTATGAAGCGAATTTGAATCTTACTAAATATTTACCGCAATATCATTTATACGATAATGTTCGAAAGTTATTTACACGTTCAAGATCATTAGCTCCTTCAAAATTTTTCAACAGTAAATTGAATCATACCTTGGTGTCAGATGGTTGTATTTGTCATGCATCAGAAATTTCAAATTCCATCATAGGGATACGTTCAAGAATTGGAAAAGGTACCATCATTCGTGATTCAATTCTCATGGGAAATGATTATTACCAAACATTGGAGAAAATGGAGCAATTGCCAGATAATGAATTACTAGGAATAGGGAATAACTGCTATTTACAGCATGTGATTATAGATAAGAATGTACGGGTGGGGCATGATGTAACAATAGTGGGGTCATCTGATTTGGCAGATGTAGAAACTCCAGAGTATTGTATTAAGGAAGGGTTGATCATTATTAAAAAAGGTGCATTTATTAAAGATGGTTCTCATATAGGGTCTAATAAATCATAGCCGTCTTATAATAACCATATTTTTTTCAGTTATTTGTGGATCACAAATCAACCATTACATTATGAACCTTAGTTTCACTGAAAAAGAATTCTATCCTACACAAGTTGTAAAGGCAGAGTTACAAGGTCAGCGAGCCACATTTAGAACAGAAAACTCTGTTGCCTTAAATGTATACATTTTATCAGCGCATATCATTCGATTCAGGTACAGTACAGATGGATATTTTCATCCGGACTTCTCTTATGGTCCCGACCCATCTTATCAGCCAATTTCGTGTAAAGTCACACTAATTGAAGAAGAATCACATTATGAATTACGTACAGAAGAAATAACTTGTTTATTCTCAAAGACAAATCTTGGCGTAACCATACAAGATAAAAATGGACATATCATTTGCCAAGATGAAAAAGGTTTTCACTGGGAAAAGAATGAAGAGTATGGAGGTGATATAGTGAAAATGTCTAAGGTATGCCAACCATCAGAAGCATTTTATGGATTGGGAGATAAACCTACAGATCTTAATATTAAAAATAAAAGATTTGTAAATTGGGGTACGGATAATTATGGGTACAATAAAAACAGTGATCCATTGTACAAAAACATACCTGTTTATTATGGTTTACATGAAGGAATAGGATTTGGGATATTTTTCGATAATTCTTTCAAATCGTTTTTTGACTTTGGGAGCGAGCGAAATAATGCAATCAGTTTTTGGGCGGAAGGCGGAGAGATGAATTATTATTTTATAGGAGGGCCTTCTCTTTTAGATGCATGTAAGCGGTACACGAGACTCACAGGTACGCCAGACATGCCTCCACTTTGGTCATTGGGGTTTCAACAATGCAAATGGAGTTATTATCCTGAGTCCCAAGTGAGAGAAATTGCAGATACCATGCGTAAATGGGAGATACCATGTGACGCCATATACCTTGATATTGATTACATGGATGGCTTTCGTTGCTTTACATGGGATAAAGAAAAGTTTCCGGATCCAAAAGGACTCGTCAAAGATTTAAAGAATCAAGGATTTAAGACAATGGTCATAATTGATCCTGGAATTAAAATTGATAAAGACTACTGGGTTTTTAAAGAAGGGCTAGAGAAAGGCTATTTTTGTAGACGGCCTGATGGTCCTTTTGTGAATGGAAAGGTATGGCCTGGTGAGTGTTATTTTCCTGACTTCACCAATCCTGATGTACGTGAATGGTGGGCTGGGCTGTATAAAGAATTAGTGGAAGAAATAGGTGTTGCAGGGGTATGGAATGATATGAACGAACCTGCGTTGTTTGAAGTAGAGAGTAAAACATTCCCTTTAGATGTACTACATGACCATGATGGGCATTTGTGTAGTCATCGAAAGGCACATAATGTGTATGGAATGATGATGGCTAGAGCGACTGCTGAAGGAGTAAAACAATTTGCTGGAGGAAAAAGATCGCTCATTATTACTAGATCTGGATATGCAGGTATGCAACGCTATAGTTCTGTATGGACAGGAGATAATATTGCCTCAGTAGAACATTTGTGGTTGGCAAGTACGCAAGCTCAACGACTTAGCATATCAGGAGTGTCATTTTGTGGGTCGGATATTGGAGGTTTTATCAACCAACCAAATGGAGAGCTTTTTGTACGCTGGATCCAACTGGGGATTTTTCATCCATTCTGTAGAGTGCATTCTTCAGGAGATCATGGTGATCAGGAGCCTTGGTCATTTGGTGAAAAATATACGGTACTATTTAAAGAAGCTGTTGAGTTAAGATATAGATTGTTGCCTTACATTTATACCGCATTTTATCAGTATCACAAAGAAGGTGATCCTATGTTGAAACCTCTTGTGTTTTTTGATCAAAAAGATACGAACAACATCAATAAAGATCATGAATTTATATGTGGTAACGATATTCTGGTTGCTCCTGTACTTAATAAAACGGGACAAAGAAGAAATCTCTATCTTCCGGAAGGTACATGGTATTCGTATTGGGATAATGAGGTGTATCAAGGAGCTGAAAATTATGCACCTCTATATGATTTGAAAACGTTCCCTCTTTTTGTACAGGCAGGTACAGTACTTCCTTTATATCCTGTTATGCAATATGTTGATGAAAAGATTATTGATGAAGTAACGTTGAATGTTTATTATAAAAATGGCGAGTATTCAAGCTATTATTATGAAGATGATCACGAGGGATATGGATATGAAAACAATGATTTTCGATTGGCTCATTTTAAGTTAAAGGGGGCAGGGGATTACCTAGAGTTGAACCAAGAAATTGAAGGGACTTTTCAAGTAAATTTGAAAACGTATAGATTAAGATTTATTGGTCATCCCGAAGCTTTAAATCGTTTAGAAATAGATGGTCATCTTGTTGAATTGAATGATAACGTGGCAATTGTATCGTCTGCTTTTAAACATTTAAAACTGAGTTGATGATTTAACAGTACAAAATAATGTTTCTTATAAATCATAGAATACATCGAATTTATGAACTGTCTTAATAAAAAAACAATTCTTTATCTTTTTTGCATAAGTTGTATATTCTCTTGTGAAACAAATGAAAATACTTCTAAAGGATTAGAAACAATCCTCATAGATTTGAATGATTTAGAGAAAAAGAAGACAGCTTTCCTAGAAGACACGGTAACAGTAGAACCAGCTTTTAAACAACTGATGAATGATGCGAACAAAGCATTAAAAAGAGGACCGTATTCAGTTGTAAATAAGAAAAAGTTGGCACCCAGTAAAGACAAGCATGATTATGTAAGTTACAGCAGATACTGGTGGCCAGATACGACCAAAGTTGATGGACTTCCTTACCTTAGACGCGATGGAGAAACAAATCCAGCAAGTCAAGATCTTGATACATCAGATCGACCAAGGCTTGGACTGTTTACATCGGACGTTTTGACATTAGGACTTGCCTATTTTTATACAGAGGAATTAAAATATGCAGAAAAAGCGGCAGAATTATTACGTGTTTGGTTTTTGAATCCTGATACTAAAATGAATCCACATCTAAATCATAGTCAATGTAGATTGGGGCATAATAATGGGTCGAAATCTGGAGTCTTAGACGGTCGCTTGTTGGTAAATGCTCTGGAAGGTTCTTTGTTAATTGGTGATGCAAATCTCCTAAGTAAAGTTGAAATGAAAGGGCTGAAAGCTTGGGCAAAAGAATATTTTACTTGGTTGATATCGAATGAAATGGCCTTGGATGAAGCAGCATCAAAAAACAATCACGGTACATTTTATGACGTTCAATCTGCTTATTTTGCCATTTATGCTGATCAAAAAGATGAAGCGAGAAGAATCCTACAACAATTTTATCATAAACGCTTAGAATCTCAGATTCTTCTTGATGGATCCATGCCGGAAGAATTGGCCCGTACTCGACCTATTTTTTATAGTTTATATAATCTGTACGCAATGTGCATGGGAGCTCATTTAGCAGAGAAATTAGATATTGATCTATGGAAAAGTAAGGAATTGGACTCTAGGATTAGTATGGCAATTGATTATGTCATCCCTTATGTTACTGAAGAAATAAAATGGCAGGGACCTACTGTGGGAACATTAAATAAGATGGATGTTTATCCTATTATCCTATTAGCAGACCAGCAATTTCCTGAAAAAGATTACCGCACTCATATTGATCTACTGGATAAAATTGAGATAGACAAGCACTGGAGTCAACTCGCAATACCAATAATGAAATAATAAATCCTATAGGTGATGTTCTATCTTAAATAATCTTGATCTTAGCAGGACGCTTTTTGGGCTCGAGCCCAAAAAAAAATATAGTTATAAATTAAGTAAACATTATAAAGTTTAAACTAACATATTAAACATAATGACTCTTATTTATAAAATAGGACTTGTTCAAGGATAATACCATTAAAAACCATTAATGCCTGTATTCTACTTTGAATTACGTTGATAATGGGTATGAAATTTTATCAATCTTCTAAATGCTACATATTAGATACAAAAATCTTATGTAGCATTTAGAAGTTAAATGATATTAAATAGGCTTTGAGATAGGATTTTAATCTACTTGTGTTATTTTGAAATTGTAATTACCTACTCATTTTAGTTTTCTAAAGATTTAGTGATAAATAGCTTTAACAACTTGCGTGGTATAAATTTTATCATTTGATCTTATCTGAATCATATAATATCCTGGGGAATAGTGATTCATATCTATTTTGTACTCAACCTTTTTTGATTTTTCAAGGTGTTCTAGATGTTTTACACGTTGTCCTATGGAATTGTAAACTGAAATTGAAAGATCAGAAGATTCTTCTAAATTGATTTGAATCATTAATTCACTATCTACAGGATTTGGATATACATGAACTGTTGATTGATCAAAATTAGTGTTATGATTATCCAAGATTTCTCCATTGTTAAGTAAATCATTTAATGAAGATGATTTTGCATTAAGTATTTCTCCATTTTCATCTATAATGATACCAGTTAAATATAGATTGTCAGAATCGATTTCTGAAGGTACAATCCATGTATTAAAAGTGTAATGAAGGGAATCATTTTCAAGATAATTTCCTGATACAATTTCATTTAATCCAGTAAAACCTCCTATTATATCTCTAGCCACATGTTGATACGGAACTTGTAATCCACCATATATAACTGGATCTAATAATTCATATCCTCCTAATATATTCGTTGAACCGCCATAACCGTTAGCTTGCTCGTATCCTTCATTCCAAGGACCTGTGACATCATTTTCAGTTATGATTACAGCCAGACTGTAATTTGCAGAGACATCTTCAAGAAAATGCAAACCTATAGAAGGGGTAAGCACATTATCCATTAATTCTGCTTGGAGTGATATAGATGCAGGGGGAGCTATTTTCATTGAATTTATAGATTCATTTACTAGCTCTCCTGGATCTAGAAAGATAGCTCTATTTATCGCAACTGCGGGTAATCCATTTATTCCCAAATTTTCAGTCATTCCTTTAGCGTAAATGGGTGATTCCATAGGTTCAAATATATCTAGCTCTTCACCTATATGGACGGCAATTCCTGCGAAATGGTCTGGAAAACGAGCGGACATTTCTTCTAAATATGCAGTTCCACGAGGGCACCAAAGACACCAAGTAGCCGTCCCTTCTTCGACTAGAACGGCTTTGTCAGGATGTAAATCTGAAACTGCGTGGAGGTTAAAAGACATTGAATTATCTTCTACATCCGCATCAGGTTGAGAATTTCCATTGACATTATTTAATGTCACAGTCCATGTTTGATTACCGCTTACCAGTATAGGTACAGGTGATTTGTATTTGAAATATTTTTTAGGCGCAATAGAAATGTTATCAATAGTTCCAGTAATTGTTTCTATACCGTTGGAATATGACAAATCAAATGAGTTTATGACTTCTATTCCATCATTAAATACCCATCCTTGATTGTAATACTCTGCTCCGTCAGCAGCTTCATCAAATAGTGTTGCAGGACCTGCATGTATTGAATAATTTCTTACATCAACCGCCCCTGGTTCATCTTCAATTGAAATATTGTCAAAAATCCAACCTCCTCCAAAGGGAAATGGGAAATTATTTTCATAAACAAATTGTAGCTGGATTACCTCACCGGCATACGCACTTAAATCTGCTGTATTATTTAAAAATCCTTCATAATTTTCATCATCTTCAGTTGAAGAATGGACATCTGAAAGTAAATTCCAATCTACACCATTTGTAGAAATATTAATTAAAGCTTTTTCACTACCAGAATTGGAGGAGAAAATTGAGAAAAAACTTGGTGTCTTTAGAAATAAAGGCCCCGCAAGTCCACTCAAATCAATCGCGCCAGTTGTAATTATTCCGGATTTACCTTGTAAGGTATCTGAATCCATGTAACTATACCCAGCTAAGTTGCCACTTGTAGAAGTAGGCGCTGGAAATGCTCCTGTAGGAGATATTTCAAATGGAGTGCCAATAACCCATTGACCTTCAATATACCATCCTGACGGCAGCCCATCGTCAAAATCCTCAAAATAATGTACATTTTGAGCGGTTCCTGCTATGAGAACAGTAGATAAGAAGAAAAAGAGTGCTAGATTTTTTTTCATTTTATTAGTTTTAAAATTTAAGTTCAAGTATGAAAACAAAGTATTAATTCCTATTTGTAATAAATGAGTAGGACTTTTATTCATATGTAGTTTGAGAAATACTCTACTACTTTATTAACTCGAAATGAAAAAACGTTACAGAAAAAAAAATATAATTAAATTGTTTTGCAGATACATAAAAATTTAAAGAGTTTAATCAGAAGAACTAAGACTGATAATCAGGAAATGAAAATGTTTATCAAATGAATGATTGTTTCGCTATCAAGTGCATACAATACAGTTAATTACGAGCTGGTAATATCAAACTCACGTTTTTAGTAACAAGAGTTGTGAAATAAATTACGTTAAAAGAATTTTAATTTTTTGTAATCCAGTTAAAGCAACATGCTTATCAGAATAATTTTTGGGCTCGAGCCCAAAAATTAAATATAGATGTTATTCTATTCAACAGATAAGATCCCAAATTTAAAACTGTTTTTTCCTATTAATTTCCTT